>JABMNG010000026.1 GCA_013205275.1 Methylophilales bacterium
AAATTTCTCGAATGAAAGTCTCGATGCACGAAAACTTGTGGTTGTGAGTAAACTTTCTCAGCAATAAATTTGAAGAAATTTCTAATGAAAATATTATCTTTCTCGCTAAGTGTTATTTTCTTATATTTTACTAAATACCAATCACAAAATAACATCATCTCCTCAGACAACTTTATTTGATCGTATGGTCGAATATTATTTATATTTATTTTTTTTTGAAGATGGACTAATGCTTGAGTTGCGTCTCGATAAAGCTTGCCAGCATTATCGGCAGTAATTACATCAAGGTAAGTGCTTAAGCCAAAATCCTCCATTAAAATTGTACCCAGCTTAATATTAGAGCTATGAATTTTTGGGGCATTCGCTTTTGCTTCCAACATAAGGTTGGCAACCTCGAGAAAAGGTTGAATGCTCTCCTTTTGTGGTGGGGCATCCATCAAAATATAGGACTGGTTTTCTTTAAAAATTCTAAAATAATGCCTAAAACTTGCGTCGGACGATGCAGATTCAAAAGTGAATTCTTCGCCCAAGCAACCTTTAACCCATATTTTTATTTTGTCGAACCTATCCACGTTGCCCTTATTTTTTCACAATAATTATTAATCTTTTTACAATACATGAGTTATAATTCATAACTTACTGATTTATATATTACTTTTTTAAAAATAAATCAAATGAACTTATAAATGTAATTATGACTAAAATGACTATATCAGGTTTGTATTAAATATTTTGTTGCGATTAATCTACAACTCCTTGTATTTAGCCGCGTTGCTTATTCTTCAAGCAAACTTGTTAATTGCGAATGCTGCCGAACCTTCATCTCCAGACCAAATTATAATTGAAGGTGACACACTCGAGAACATGTTAGACAGAAAGCTCAAGGCTTCCGGTAATGCTGTTTTAAAAAAAGGTGGCACTGCAATTAAAGCAGACATCATCGAATATGATCAAATATCTGAAGATCTTTACGCAAGAGGAGATGTTAGACTAGAGATGCCTGGTTCAAATATTACAGGAACAGAATTAGAACTATCCATGAACTCGAATACAGGAGTCATTCCTAACGCAACGTTTATCACCGAAATTAATAACTCCTCGCCTTCGTCTTTTAATAAGAGATTAAGAGGGACGGCCACGACATTTTTTCTTGAGGGCAAGGATAAGAAAAGGTTACAGAATGCCTCAATTACTACTTGTGAAGAAGGTCAAAATGACTGGTTTATAAAGGCCACAGAACTAGAGATTAATGGCCGATCTGACAAAATAAATGCTAGCAATGCTTTATTAGAATTTAAAGGGATTCCTATTTTGTATTCCCCATTAGTAAACTTCTCATTTAATGACCAAAGAAAATCTGGATTTTTAACACCATCCATCGGAAGTACCACTAAAAGTGGCTTTGAAACAGCCGCTCCTTATTACATAAATCTGTCGCCTACCTCTGATGCAACGATCACACCGAGATATTTAAGTAAGCGTGGCATGCAACTCCAAGGGGAGTATCGATACCTGAATGAAGATTATTCTGGTGACAGTAGCGTTGAAATTTTAAATGATAATGCCTCCCAAGAAAGTAACCGCTACCTATACAAGGTAAAGCACGAACATAAGTTATCTGAAGGTCTTGTTGGAAAAGTCAACTATGAGAAGGTTTCTGATAACGATTACTTTTCTGATCTTGAGTCACTGGTGTCCGTAACCAGTCAAGTCAGCCTTCCACAAGAGCTCAGCCTCGAATACAAAAAAAATGATTGGGATATTAATTTCATCGCACAAAAATTTCAAAACCTCACTTCAAGTTCGCCGTACGAAAGAATGCCGAGTCTTTCTGTGCAGCGCTCACTTTTTAGTAAAGGCAGTGATGGTATAAATTCTTATGAGGCCAATTTCAATATGTCGATTACTCAATTTGATAGAGATAGTAATTATAGTGGTTCAGCCAAAGAAAAAGGGAGTCGCTTTATAGCAAAGCCTAGCCTGACAATACCCTTTGAAAGAAGTTACGGTTATATTAAGCCAAAAATTACAATGAATTTAGCGAGTTACAGCCTAGATAATGCTAGCGTATCTTCAAAAGAACTTTCGATACCAACGCTCTCAGTCGATAGTGGTCTTTATGCAGACCGCCAATTTAAATTCTCAGAAAATGAGTTCACACAAACATTGGAGCCAAGAATTTTTTATGCCTACACCCCTTACCGCAACCAATCCATGCTCCCTATGTTCGATACAGCATTACTTGATCTAAATCAAAATACTCTCTTTAGCTCAAATCAATTTGCAGGGGGTGACAGGGTGATGGATACCAATCAATTTACTTTGGCAGCCACC
>JABMNG010000027.1 GCA_013205275.1 Methylophilales bacterium
GGCGACACTTGAAATACCCATTTCTTTACAAGCCCTGATAATACGGACAGCAATCTCTCCACGGTTTGCAATTAGAATTTTTTGAATCACAAAGATTTCCTTGTTTATTGTTAGTTACTTTAAGGGATATTTGAACAGCTCATTATAACATGTACAAAATTCTTTAAATTATACAATAATGTAATATGTTTTTTATTAAAGTAATATTTTTGTAGCAGTCTATGATAAAATTCTGCATAAATTTTTATCGTAAAATCAAAGTATTAATTAAAAGTTAAGGAGCTAAAATGGCCGTTCAACAAAATAAAAAATCAGCATCAAGACGCAATATGCGTCGTTCACATGATACTTTAACAAACCCACCATTGGCGATTGAGCCAACAACTGGTGAAACTCACCTACGACATCATGTTAGTCCATCAGGGTTTTATAGAGGTAAAAAAGTTATAGCGACAAAGGCTGAATAACGAGACCTTATAATATTCTAATATGCTCCAATCAATTGCCATAGATGCAATGGGTGGTGACGTTGGGATCAACGTCACCATACCAGCCTCATTAGAATCCCTCAAAAGACATCCTAACCTTCATATTACACTCGTTGGCAATGGAGACTTAATCAAAGCTTCCCTTGAAAAATATAAAAGCAAAGACCATCCTCGAATAAAAATTCATCATTCGACCGAGGTTGTTCATATGGATGAATCCCCCCAAAGCGCATTAAAAAATAAAAAAGACTCCTCAATGAGGGTATCAATTAATTTAATTAAATCAGGCGAGGTTTCCGCTTGCGTCAGCGCAGGAAACACAGGTGCACTTATGGCAACGGCAAGATTTGTTCTTAAAACACTTCCTGGGATTGACAGGCCCGCAATTGCATCTCAGCTTCCCAGTCTCAAAGGAACTACTTGCATGCTTGATCTTGGGGCTAATGTTGACAGCTCGCCTGAACAACTATTGCAATTTGCTATTATGGGGGCGATGCTAACGTCTGTTCTAAAGAGAAAGAAGGACCCGAGCGTTGGGTTGTTAAATGTTGGTGGCGAAGAAATTAAAGGCACGGAAGTTGTAAAGCAAGCTAATTTACTGTTAAGGAATAGTCATTTAAATTTTTATGGAAATATTGAAGGAACCGATATCTTTAAAGGCACAACTGATGTGGTTGTTTGCGATGGCTTTATCGGAAATATTTCTTTGAAAACTACTGAAGGCGTTGCTCAGATGATGGGTAAATTTCTCTTAGAAGAATTCAAGCGAAATTTTTTAACTAAAGTTATGGCCTTTATTGCAATGCCAGTCTTAAAGGCTTTCAAAAGAAGGCTAGACCCGAGGAGATATAATGGAGCATCATTTCTTGGGTTAAATGGTATTGTCATTAAGAGTCACGGAGGCACAGATGCCTATGGCTTTAGGTTTGCTATTGAAACAGCGTTAGAAGAGTTAGAGAATGGTGTTTTAGATAAGATTAGGAAGCAACTTGAAATTGAATTTTTGAATGGGAAGTAATTAGCCACTGATGATATATTCTAAAATTAACGCAACCGGAAGCTATCTTCCAGAAAGAATTCTGAGCAATAAAGACCTAGAAAAGTCTCTGGATACTACAGACGAATGGATAGTCTCGAGGACAGGAATTAAAGAAAGACATATTATTGGCGATGATGAAACCACTAGCGATATGGCCTATAAGGCTGCTTTAGATGCTCTAAAATCCTCAACTATCAATCCAAGTGAAATTGATCTGATTATTGTAGCAACAACCACACCAGATAAAGTTTTCCCAAGCACTGCCTGTTCAGTACAAAATAAACTTAATATAGGTGAGTGCCCGGCCTTTGATATTCAAGCAGTCTGCAGTGGTTTTATTTATGCCCTAAGTATTGCTGATAAATTTATTAAGACCGGAGCCAAAAAAAATATCTTGGTGATAGGTGCTGATGCGATGTCACGCATTACTGACTACACAGACAGAAGCAATGCAATTTTATGGGGTGATGGTGCAGGCGCTGTCATTCTAACTGCAACAGATAAACCAGGAATTTTATCCACCCATATACACTCTGAGGGTAAGTATGAATCAATGTTGCATGTTCCAAGAAGCAATAACCCATCCAAAAAAGATACGATAGAGATGCAGGGAAATCAGGTCTTTAAAATGGCTGTGAATACCTTAGATAGAATAGTTGATGAAACGCTTAATGCAAATAATCTAATGAAGTCCGATATAGATTGGTTGGTTCCTCACCAGGCTAATATTAGAATATTAGAAGCTACGGCCAAAAAATTAGAAATGCCAATGGACAAAGTGGTGGTTACTTTAGACAAACATGGAAATACTTCAGCAGCCTCTATTCCTCTTGCTTTAGATTATGGAGTAAAGTCAGGAAAAATAAAATCTGGAGAAACTATCCTGATGGAAGCATTTGGTGGTGGATTTACATGGGGTTCGGCTCTTATTAAGTACTAATATATGAAAAAATACGCAATGTTATTTCCAGGGCAGGGGTCTCAATCAATTGGGATGATGGCTAAATTTGGCTCCGAAAAAGTTATAAAAAAAACTTTTGATGAGGCCTCTGCAATTATTGGCAATGATTTATGGAAAATTATCTCAGTTGATAATAATGAGATTAACCAAACGGTAAATACTCAGCCAATTATGTTAGCCGCCGGGATTGCTATTTGGCGTCTTCTTAAAGAGCGTGACATAGA
>JABMNG010000028.1 GCA_013205275.1 Methylophilales bacterium
CATTAAATCCGCATACCTTCATTTAATTGAAAGTCATAGTGAATTAAACACAGAAGAAAATCAGCGTTTAAAGAAAATTTTAACTTACAGCCAACAATCATTATTAGACCTTAAAAAAACAATATATATTGGTCCGCGAGTGGGGACTATTTCACCATGGAGCTCCAGAGCTACAGATATAGCAGGTCATGCGGGAATTAATCTAATTCGTATAGAGCGTTGTGCAGCAATTTCAATTTTCTCCTCAAAAGAATTAACAACGGATGACATGAGAAGAATTGGTGAAAGTATTTATGATCGAATGACGGAATCTATATTTCTTAATCAAGAAGACACACGAAGGCTATTTCAGCACCAAGAACCAAAGCCCTTGATATCAATTAATTTTTTAGATGGAGGGTTATCTTCACTGGAGCGGTTTAATGAATCCCAGGGATTAGCATTATCCTCAGACGAACTTTCCTATCTTGCATCTTACTACGAATCAGAAAATAGAGACCCTACCGATGCAGAGCTGATGATGTTTGCCCAAGCAAACTCAGAGCATTGTCGGCATAAGATTTTTAATGCGGAATGGGAAATTGATAATAAAGTGGAAAAAAAATCACTCTTCGGCATGATTAGAAATACTCATGAAAAGTCCCCTCAAAAAACAATTGTTGCTTATTCAGATAATTCTTCAATTATTGAAGGTTCCACTATTAGTCGCTTCTATCCAAATGAAAATGGAGTCTATGGAGAACACCGAGAGCTTACTCACTACATCATTAAGGTTGAGACCCATAACCACCCAACTGCAATCTCTCCATTTTCAGGCGCTGCAACCGGAGCGGGTGGAGAAATACGTGACGAAGGTGCTACTGGTCGGGGCTCAAAACCAAAAGCCGGCTTATGCGGATTTTCTGTATCTAATCTTCAAATACCTAATTTTATTCAGCCATGGGAAAGTCACCCTATCGGTAGGCCGGAGCGTATTGCTTCGCCCTTGCAAATTATGATTGACGGCCCGATTGGTGCTGCGTCATACAATAATGAATTTGGACGGCCTAATATTTTAGGGTATTTTCGTACTCTAGAGATTACTCTTGATAATGACGAGGTTAAGGGTTATCACAAACCTATTATGCTTGCTGGTGGAATTGGAAGTATTAATGACCAACACACCCATAAAAATGATCTTGCTGAAAATAATCTATTAATCCAGCTTGGTGGTCCAGCCATGTTGATTGGATTAGGGGGTAGCGCTGCCTCTAGTATGGACACCGGTAGCAATCTTGAAAATTTAGACTTTGCATCCGTACAAAGAGGTAACCCTGAGATTCAAAGACGAGCCCAAGAAGTCATTGACCGGTGCTGGCAAATGGGGAAAAATAATCCCATATTAAGCATTCATGATGTTGGTGCGGGTGGCCTATCAAATGCATTCCCAGAGCTCATTAATGATGGTGGGGTTGGAGCAATTTTTGATATACGGTCTGTTCACAATGAAGAGCTTGGAATGACGCCTAAGGAAATATGGTGTAACGAATCACAAGAGCGTTATGTTTTATCAATAGACAAGAAGAATTTGCCTCTATTCAAATCAATATGCGAAAGGGAGCGATGCCCATTTGCTGTTGTGGGGCGTGCAACAAAAGAGAAAAAATTAATTGTTAATGACACCTTATTAAATAAAGATGTTGTCTCAATGGATCTAAATGTCTTGCTTGGAAAGCCCCCAAAACTTTATAAAAAAATTACAGCAAAAAAAATTAGTGGTAATAAAAAAACAAACATCCAAAGCTCCATAAAAAATAATATAGAGTCAATTCTTAGGTACCCTGCTGTAGCCTCTAAGAACTTTTTAATTACAATAGGTGATCGTTCAGTGACGGGGTTAATTGCACGCGATCAAATGGTTGGCCCCTGGCAAGTTCCAGTAAGTAATGTTGCCGTTACAAAATCTGATTTTGTGGGGTTGACTGGAGAATCATTTTCAATTGGAGAAAAGGCACCGATAGCCCTTATTAATCCTGCTGCATCTGCCAGAATGGCTGTAGGAGAAGCGCTTATGAACATTGCAGCAAGCCCCATCAGCAATATAGGCTCAATAAAATTATCCGCAAATTGGATGGCAGCTACAGGTACCGATGAGAATGATTTTGCATTATTTGAAGCTGTAAAAGCTATTGGAATGGATTTATGTCCAGAACTTGGCATTAGTATCCCCGTAGGAAAAGACTCAATGTCAATGCAAACTCGATGGCTTGATGGGGCTGAAAAGAATGTAAGTTCACCACTGTCTGTGGTTATCTCTGCATTTAGTGAATGTTATGATGTTTCAAAAACATTAACGCCTCAAATATCACCATCACCCAACACATCATTAATCTTTATTGATTTAGGCAATGGAAAAAATAGGATGGGTGGATCGTGCTTGAACCTTATTCATAAATTAGTTGGTAGTGACTCGCCTGATTTAGATAATCCGGCACAATTAAAAGATTTTTTTCATATGCTGCAAGAGTTTAACCTGCATGGAAAAATTTTGTCGTATCATGACAGATCGGATGGTGGATTAATAACGTGTCTCTTAGAAATGTCCTTTGCAGGACATTGTGGGATAGATATTAATCTCAATATAAATGACCATAATATCTCTGAATACCTTTTTAACGAAGAATTGGGCGCTGTTATTCAGGTTGATGATGCGGATTTAGATTCCATTATTCGGTCACTCAAGGATGCACTAGGACCTATAGTATCAATAGTAGGAAAACCAAGGTCTGACCAGAATATTAATCTCACCAATAATAAAATTACACAATTTTCTGATGAAAGATCTCATCTACAAAAAATATGGTCAGAAACAAGCTATAAAATTCAATCACTTAGGGATAACCCAAAAACTGCAAGTGAGGAATATGAAAATATTTTAGATGTTCTCGATCCTGGTATTTCCCCAAGAGTTACATTCGAAATTCCTAAAATTAATATTCAAATACAGAAACCAAAAATCGCAATCCTCAGAGAACAGGGAATTAATGGTCACAATGAAATGGCGGCTGCATTTTATTACGCTGGATTTGAAACGCATGATGTTCATATGTCAGATATTATCTCTGGAAAACTAAGCCTAAATAATTTTAATGCACTCGCTGCCTGTGGAGGATTTTCTTTTGGCGATGTATTGGGTGCCGGTAAAGGATGGGCTAACTCAGTCTTATTAAACTCTCGTGCAAGAGATGAATTCGAGCATTTCTTTAATCGTCAGGACACGCTTTCATTAGGCGTTTGCAATGGCTGTCAGATGATGAGCAATATTAAAGAAATTATTCCGGGCGCAGAGCACTGGCCACAGTTTGTTAAAAATGAATCTGAGCAATTTGAGGCGCGCTTTGTTTCTGTTGAGCTAAAGAAAAATAATTCGCCATTTTTTGCAGGAATGGAAGGTAGTATTCTACCTATTGCCGTTGCTCATGGAGAAGGTCGAGTAGAGTTTGGAAGCAAAAATGATTTAGATTCTGTACAAGACTTAAATCTAATCACAATGAGTTATGTAAATAACCATAATCAGGGAACTTTACGCTATCCATTCAATCCTAATGGTTCAGTGTTAGGAATTACTGGATTAACATCGAAAAATGGGCGTGTAGCTATTATGATGCCTCACCCAGAAAGAGTATTTAAATCAGATCAAAATTCGTGGCATCCAAATAATTGGAATGAATATGGTCCATGGTATAGAATGTTCGCCAATGCGAATAAATTTTTTGCTTAATTAAAAAGGATATTTATGAAATACGTACTTAAGAGCTTTGCATTAATAATGCTAACAATTTCTCTAAATGCTTTTGCGTTAACAGACCCTCAGGAGATGGAGTTTACAGGTGCAGTTAATGACGGGGACATGAAGTTGGTGAAAATGTATGTTGAAACAATGAATGTTAATCTAGAAGATAGTTATTTTGCATGGACTCCTTTTTTAATGGCAGCTGCTAAAAAACAGTTAGAGGTTGTTAAGTACCTTAAGGAAAAAGGAGCTAACATTAACTATTCCCATCCTGTGACACGGTTTAATGCCTTGCATCATGCTGCTTTTAACGAAGACAAGCTTATGGTCAAATATCTAATCGATGCAGGTATTGAGCAAAACAATCTTAAAGGGAACGTCACCTTAATTAGAGCGCTTAAACAAGACCGTAAAGAAGATATGGCAAACTACCTTATTTCTCTTGGTGTTAAAGATGAAGGCTGTCAAGAAGACAAATGCTTCTAAATTAATTTAGCACGAGTAAAAGCCAACGATATGTTGGCTTTTTTTTTAATTTGTTAAAGAGTTGTCATTAAAGTGGAATAATAAAGAATTAAGCTATGGATAAAAAAAGGACAGATAAGTGAATAAGAAAAATATTTTATCTATTATAAGTCTATCCGCTATAGGCCTATCTTCTGGATATTCCGATGAAAATTTTAGTAACTATCACAAGTATAATTTAACTAAAACAGAGTTTAAATTAGAGAGAGTTGCTGAAGATCTTTATTACCCATGGGCCGTAACCTTTACTGACGATAACAATTTAGTGGTCACCGAAAAGAATGGGCGGATTTATCAAGTAAATACTCAAACTGGCCGCAAACATCAAATAAAACACAATATTCAACATATTGGTTATGACGGTGGCAGCATAGCTTACTCACAAGGCGGGCTGCTAGATGCTTACTTTAATAATGCAGATGGCTACATTTACTTCACATACAGTCATGACTTTAAAGATCTATCTCTTGATAACAAGCCTAGCAAGGCGTCAAGCACGGCAATCGCTAGAGGTAAATTAGTTAATGATGAAGTAAAGGGGCTTGAGATATTATTAATTGCGGAGCCAAGACAACAGACCAACAAGCACTTTGGATCCAGAATTGCCATAAAAAATGAGATGTTATATGCCGGCTTCGGGGAAAGGGATATGGGAATGATAGCTCAGGACCCAAAAGCACACCCCGGAAGCATCATTCGCATCAAAACAAATGGTGAGATACCTAATGATAACCCTAAGTTTAAAGGTATGATTGACTGGCTTCCAGAAATTTATTTAATAGGTGTTCGAAATCCTCAGGGTATGACCATTTCACCGCATGATGGTGAGGCTTATTTTTCAAGTCATGGGCCTAGGGGTGGTGATCATATAGCCAAGGTCAAGGCGGGTTCAAATTATGGGTGGAAAGATATTGCATGGGGTGGAACTGAGTATTCCGGATTTAGTATTGGTAACGCTTCATTTAAAGATGAATATGAAATCCCGGTTAAAACGTGGGTACCTTCCATGGCAATTAGTAGCATTCAGTTTTACAAGGGAGAGGCTTTCCCAGAATGGCAAGGAGACCTTATTATCTGCTCACTTAATGGACAAACCCTAATAAGGCTAGACTATGATGATGATGGTAAAATTGTAGGTGAAGAAATAATTTTTAAAGATAAAATTGGTCGTATTCGGGACTTTGACATTGATGTTAGAGGAAATATTTATCTTGTGAGTGACAGTCCCAATTCATCTCTATGGAAACTAAGTAAGTAAATTTATAAATAACTTTTTAAGGAATAAAATGAACAAATTTTTTATAGCAATATTAATGGTGTTAACTATTAATACAGGGCATGCAAATGAAAAGATCTCTGGTCTTAAAATGCCTGAGTCAGTTGCTGAAGGCTCAGACGGTTCAATTTATATCTCAGAAATTGGTGAGCGCGATAAAGATAAAGATGGAAAAATAACGAAGATAGATAAAAATGGCAACCGATCGACCTTGGCTGATGGGCTTTACGACCCAAAAGGCATAGTATTTTATAAAGAAAAACTTTATGTTACGGACCGGGATGTTGTTCTTGAGGTAAACACAGACGGGAGCTGGGGCGTCTACACTGGGACAATGGCATTCCCAAAGACACCTGTATTTTTAAATGACATTGATGTGTCAAGCAATGGTGATCTGTATGTCACTGACACGGGTGACTTTGAGTCAAGCGGGTTAGTATTTTTAATTAAAAAATCAGGTGATGTAAGTGTTATTTTCGAAGGTAATAAGAACATAAAGGCACCGAATGGGATTCTTCCTATAGCAGATTCAAAATTACTGATAGTTGATTGGGCGGGTGATTTACTTGAGGGAGATTTAATAACCAATGAAATAAAAAGAATTGCCGAAGGCTTCGATGGAGGAGATGGTTTAGCTTATGATAATGGAGTTATTTACATCAGCAGCTGGAAAAATGGTGTTGTATATGCATATCAGAATGGAAAAACAACTATTATTGACGATAAATTTGAAGCCGCCGCAGACATCGCCTTGAGCCGTGACGGTAAAACACTGATTGTTCCAGATATGAAGGCTGGTACTGTAACTTTAATACCAATAAACCCTAAGAATTAAATTAAGTACCCCATAAAGTTACTAAGGGTCTCAAAGTCGCCATAAGAAATATTCCAAAGCGCTTTGTTCTTTACAGCAGGTTTTGCGTGATAGCCTACACTCAGCAGGCTATTTTGCATCATTAATAAATCGTTCGCACCATCTCCAATTGTGATAGTTTCATGCTTTGCTACACGCAGTTCATTCTGATACTTTAAAGCAATTCCTGATTTTTCTATTGGGCCGAAGACACCCCCTATAACATGCCCAGTCAAAATGTTATTTTTTACATCTAAATGGTTGGAATAAGAATGGTTAATGTTAAGTAGGGACTTAAGATGATCAGTAAAATAATTAAAGCCGCTTGAGACAAGAACCGTCTTAATGCCTTGATTATGACAAAAATTAATCCAACGCTCCACTCCATTATTAATTTTCATTCGGCTTTGTATAACATCATCAAACAACTCAATATTTAATCCTTTTAAAAGCATCAGTCTTTGATTAAAACTTTGATAAAAATTAATTTCCCCCCTCATTGCTAGATCGGTAATTTTTGAAACATCATCTTTCTTATTAAATAGGTCAGCCAACTCATCGATACACTCAATTGATATTATTGTAGAGTCCATATCAAATAAACATAGTTTAAAGGAGTCGAGATTTAGCTCGTCATAAGAAACAAAATCAATTAAGTTATTTTTACAAAAATCATCGAGCATTATTAGCCTCGAAGGATCCACGTCTAAGCTACATATTAATTTTTTATTGGGGGTTTTAGATATTTTTGGATGGAGAGTAAAGTTTTTTTTAAAAAAATCTAGCTGATTCTCGTCTGACCCATTAATTTCAACAAGAATTTTTTTCATCGACATGATTATACAGACTATAAAAAAGTCCAGTGCATTCTGATATTATAAGAACTTAATAAATTATATTAATAATTCAATGAATCTTCACGAATACCAGGCAAAACTTTTGTTCAAGGAATATGGTATTCCCGTCTCTCCCGGATTACCTGCAAATTCAGTCGAAGAAGCGGTGAAAAATGCGGTGATACTGGGCGGGAATGGCTGGGTGGTCAAGGCACAGGTCCACGCCGGTGGCAGAGGCAAGGCCGGCGGCGTCAAACTGGCCCACACAATGGACCAGGTAAAGGAATATTCCCAGGGGATGCTTGGCAAACGCCTGGTTACCACACAATCCGGCCCCGAAGGTAACCCGGTCAATTGCGTACTAGTACAGACGATGTCCGACATCGAATCCGAGTTGTATCTCGGCATGCTGGTTGATCGCGGCAAACGCCGGATTGTAGTCATGGGCTCCCGGGCCGGTGGCATGGATATCGAAGAGGTCGCCCAACACGAACCGGAAAAGATCTTTACCTTCTTCGTTGATCCGATCATGGGCCTGCAGGACTTCCAGAGCCGCAGGATGGGATTTGAGCTGATGCTGAATGACAAGCAAATTAAACAACTGACCGTCACACTGCGTGGTCTCTACAAACTGTTTATTGAAAAAGACCTCAGTCTGGTCGAGATCAACCCGCTGATCATCACCAAAACCGGTGACATTGAAGCACTCGATGGCAAGGTCACGGTTGACGACAGTGCAATGTCCCGTCAGGCCGGTCTGGAAAAGTGGCGTGATGAATCGCAGGAAAACGAGATGGAAAACATCGCCAAGCGCTTTGACCTGAACTACGTCGCGCTTGATGGCAATATAGCCTGCATGGTTAACGGTGCTGGTCTGGCGATGGCCACGATGGACATAATCAAACTGCACGGTGGCGAACCGGCCAACTTCCTCGACGTGGGCGGTGGCGCTACCAAGGAGCGTGTAGCCGAGGCATTCAAGCTGATTGTGTCTGACAAGAAGGTTAAGGCAATCC
>JABMNG010000029.1 GCA_013205275.1 Methylophilales bacterium
ATATTGATCGGCGCCATCAATGATTCCTTTGCTAACAACATCGCTTTGTCTGCTGTACCGCCAACCCCAATCCCTAATACACCAGGGGGACACCAACCCGCGCCCATTTCAGGAATGGCGTTAAGGACATGGTCTACGATATTGTCAGAAGGATTAAGCATCATCAGGTGCGCTTTGTTTTCTGATCCACCCCCTTTTGCTGCGACGTTGATGTCTAAAGCATCACCACTCACAAGACTGATATGCGTGATTGCCGGAGTATTGTCTTTGGTGTTAGCACGAGCTCCTAATGGGTCTTTGACTATCGATGCACGAAGTGGGTTTGCTGGATCAAGGTAAGCCCTTCTTACACCTTCGTCGACCATCTCTTCAACGGTAAGGTCTGACTCCCATTTAACCCCCATTCCTTGCTTTATGAAAACGGTGACGATTCCTGTGTCTTGGCAGATTGGCCTATGGCCATAAGCTGAAAGCTTTGAGCTCGATAAAATTTGCAGCATTGCGTCCTTGGCTGGGGCTGACTCCTCTTGATTGTAAGCCTTGGTCATAGCAATAATAAAATCTTCAGAATGATAATAAGAAATATATTGCAATGCAGAGGCAATACTTTCTATAAAGTCTTCTTGTTTAATAATCATTATATGTTTATCCGATTTTTTCTAGTCAGCATATTGGAAAAGTTA
This sequence comes from Methylophilales bacterium, assembly GCA_013205275.1. Taxonomy (GTDB): domain Bacteria; phylum Pseudomonadota; class Gammaproteobacteria; order Burkholderiales; family Methylophilaceae; genus BACL14. The sequence goes on from JABMNG010000029.1 coordinate 684, forward strand.
ACCTAAGATTTTTTCTTTAATTGCCTGAAGTTCATGTTGTGAATTGTTATGTGTTTCGTATGCTTCTAACATAGATTGGTTGTACCAATAACGACTATTAGACTCGTCACCTTCAATTTTATGAAGAACAGCATGAATCCATTGTGCGACTGGACTATCAATGTCCTGAACAATCTTATGAGCACCCCCCCAATCTTCGGAGAGAAGAATCAAATCAATAGCCTTAATGCACTGCTGATCAAATAAACTCATCTAGAAGCTTTTTTTGTTCAATTCTATACTCACAATTAACCTTATGATTTTCTAATAAACCATTAATTTTTAGCGAACTTTCTTTACAAAATTTGCACCTATAGTTATTAAATAATGGATCTTTTTTTTCTTGAGGGTAATCGATATAAAATATTTTTTTCATAAGCCATTATCAACCATTACAAAGATAATAATCAAGCAATATTCCATAAACCTGGCTTAGATAAGTCATTTTTATTAAATTAAAAATTAATTGTCATGCCAATATTAGCAGACCTTCCCATCCCTCTTGTTGGATTATATTGATTCACTCCTTTGTATTCAATCCCACCCAAAGGAAGATTGTATTGTTTATCAAGGATATTATCTATGCCAACTTCTAAACGAACAGAGTCATTCCAATTATAGCTCGTCTTAAAGTTCGCAATGGTGTAACCAGGAACTTCACTCTCACCTCTAACAGAATCTACGTCATCCTTACCTGTTACCGTAACAACTTCTGCTGTATTCGTCCATGATCCTAGGGAGTGGTCTAGAGAAAATTTAGCATTAAGAGGCATAATGTTATACAAATTTGTTCCTGTAGTGCTCTTTCCTCTAACGTAACTTATTGACGCTCTGGATGTCCACTCACCATTTAAATTACCCAAATACTTCTTACCAGAAGCATTGATACCATACAAATAAGCATCATGATTAACAAAAATTAATTCTTTTCCTCCGCCGGAAATGTTCGCTGTTGTGTAGTTTGAGTCTCGCACATTAATAAAATCTTCCACGTATGTGTAAAAGGGAGTTAATTTTACCTGCCAATCTTTGCGACTTTGGTCATGCCAATTACCAGACAATTTTAATGTATAAGCTACTTCAGGGTCTAAATCTAAATTACCCACATAAGAATTTAAATCGCCAAGCCAGTTATTCATCAAACCTGCCATCATCATCTCAGTTGACCATGTGAAGCGTTCATGAATATTGGGTGACCGAACCTTACGAGAGAATCCAAACTCATACAGCTCTATTTTGTTTGGTTCAAATTGCGATGTGGCAGTTATATCTAGATTGTAGTCTAACTTTTTATGGTCTTTCTCATTAAAAGAGTTAGCATCAGACCCATAAGACATATTATTGTAGCCTTGAACATCGCCTGCTCTCATATAGACTCTCTCAAGCCTTGTACCAATTTGGGACCTCCACTGATCATTCCATTTAGAGTCAATCTCTCCAAAAAGAGCTAGCCGATCTCTTTTACCGTCATTGATGTTCCAAAAAGTATTTGGGCTCATCATCCCTAAGTTTACTGGGGGCCACCAATCATCTAGCGTGTAATGATGGTATTCGTGGCCTACCCTCAATAAATCTCTTTGAGATAATTCAATGCTTCCTTGAACAAAATAACCTGTATCAATTCCCAATGCCTCCATCGGCATACTTCCACCCTTATCAGATAGCTTATCCATTGAATGCCTTACCCGTTGCCGATAAACCCTCGACTCGAGAACCCCCCAATCATAATGACCTTCATAGTTAACATTAAAAGATACACCTTGATTGCCAGTCATGTCCATTGCTTGATTTACATAGGTTTGATAAGGAATATCTTGCCAGCCTACATGGATTCCAAAATGATGGTCACCGGATCGTGTCGCTATGTTAAGGAGGTTATTCCTTACTTTGTATTTTGTAGACTTAACATCATCTCCGTTGCCATCTTCATAGTTATCGGACTCAACCGTGTTGCCTGAGTAACTCATTGAAAAATTTTCTGATGTAAAACTTGCGTTCGCACTAGCGCCGAGAACATTACCATTGCTTCGATAAAAACTAGACAGACTTCCTTTAACGATATTGCCCTGTCCTGGAACTGAAAACTCAGGATCTTTAGACTCAACCGAGATAGAGCCGGCAATACTGTCTCCACCCTGACTCACCGGTGTAATGCCTGCAAATATATTAATTTTACCGACTGCACTTGGGTCAATATAGGAAAGTGTTGGATTCATA
>JABMNG010000030.1 GCA_013205275.1 Methylophilales bacterium
ATGCATTTAATTTATCCTCATCCTGACTTTTCAGAAAATTAATCGTCTACCAACGGAAGGAAAAAGTTGTAGAAGATTAATTTTCCCCTAATTATTTTTCTTCTGCCGCTGGGTTGGTGCGAAAACCAACCACCATTAAGGATCAATTTATGAATTCACTAATAAGAAGTATTTGATATGTACATGTCAAAATCGAATCAAATTAAAGCAAGGTAAAAAATCCACACAACGTGCTATTCGATATTCGATTTGATAGCGGGAGCTTCAATGGCTATGAGGCAGCCAAATTAAAAGCACAAGAACTTTGTGAGCAAGTAGGAAAAGTGAATTACCTGAACCTATAAATTAAACGTGATAAGGTAATTGTTGGAGGAACTATGAGTGATCTTAAAAAAGCCACAGAAGTGATGCAGCTTATTAACGGTAATGACCAGCAACGACATAAAGGCTTTGATCTATTTAATAGGTATTTCACGATGGAGTTTATTCGATTTTTGCAGAACCGAGGATTAAGTTATGAAGACGCAAAAGATGTGTGCCAAATGACCACGATTAAAATTTTTAAAAAAGCAGACACTCTAAAAGAGTTAGCCTATGCAAGAACATGGATGTATCAAATCTTAAGGAGAACATTGTTTGATTTTTCAAAAACAAAACAAAACTATCAAAAAATATTCGAAGAATATGATGAAAGCACTCTTATTGATAGTGATGGATTCAATAAAATTCAAACCTCATCGTCTGAATCATCCCTCATAAATCATATCCCTGGTAAGTATCAAGATCGTAGCAGTTGTGTCTCAGGTGAATTAGATAAATTTTCTATTGAGAATCCTGAACGAGCTCATGCGCTGCGCTTACAAATGGATGGATTTGATATCTCATTCATTGCAGATTGTATTGGCCGAACCTCTGGGGCCACCAAAGAATACCTTAACCAATGCCGAAAAAAATTAGCACCTTGGCTCGAAAAATGTTTGAAAATGGACGTACTCTAGGATGACTAAAAAAGACATCCAACTCGATCAAGACTGGCTGAACGTTATTACCGGCGATGTCGTTATTAACATGGACAAAAAGTGGCAGCTTCAGGCGCGTCTCGTTCGAACAGCATTGCTTAAACAGAAATTTCAAATAGAAAACCGCATTCCAGATCAGGACCTGCATTTTCAGAAAAAATTGCGCAAGGTTCTTGAGCAAGAGGGGCTGCTCAAATCTGAATCGAAGATTCAATCATGGGGCGAGCATAAATCAAAAGCGTTAGTATTTTTGCTGGTTGCTGCGGGAGTTGTTTGGGCCACTAAAATAGAGCCGCACTTTACCAAAGCCCAAATAACAGTACATTCAGTCACCGAAGAAAAAGTTACCAAAACCCAGCAGCAGGATTTTTGGGCAAATAATTTTAATAACGGATCCTTCACAGGCTTCTGGTCACGGCTAAATAATTACGTAGATCTTGCCCCAAAAGAAACCACTATTACTTATGACACTGCATGCCATCCAGATCATTTGACCATTGAGGGGTGCTCTAAATTAGCTCTAGAATTTAATTCAGCGGCACAATTTAATATGGGCTTGATGTATGAGCAGGGCATAAATGTCTCGCGGGATTACAATCGATCGCTGGAGTGGTATAAAAAATCCGCCGCCCTGGGCAATACCCAAGCGAAATTTAATATGAATTACCTCATTATTAAAAAACTTGTTCAATAGTTAATTAATGCCCTGACCTTTAGAGATTTTTACCGTCTACCAGATGACAACAATTATTCGAGGCCAGACGATGAAACTAAATAAAATTACCTTAGCGCTATCCCCGCTGTTATTTCTATCCACTATGGGTTATGCACAGACAAACTGCCAAGAAGAAAATTTTTGGCAGGTCTGGTACCCAAAAGGGCAGTTTGTTGGGTTTGGAACCCCCCCATCCATAAATAAAATAGCGATAGCACAATATGAATTCGCAGAAAAATATCACAGTGGCAATATTTTAACTAAAGATTATTCTCGCGCATTAAATCTTTTTAAAAGGGCGGCTGATCAGGGTTTAACGCAAGCACACTTCAAGTTAGGACTTATTAATCATTACGGACAAGGTAAGGCTAAAGATCTAAATTCTGCTTATCTCCATTATGAGAAAGCTGCCCAACATTCCAGCCCCGAGGCAGAGTTTAATTTAGGCCTTATGAATCGCTATGGTATAGGGCGGACTAAGAATATGACGGCTGCGTTCAAATGGTTTACTAAAGCTGTACAAGCAAAAACTGCTCAAAATATTCATCGCTGTGAAATTAATTTAACCGGCGTCAAAGAAGCCCAATTTAATTTAGCACAAATGTATCACTATGGATTGGGGACGGCAAAAGACATGACGCATGCAGCTTACTGGTACGAGCAATCTGCGGCA
>JABMNG010000031.1 GCA_013205275.1 Methylophilales bacterium
ATAATATAGCAAATACACTCAGATTTTTGCGAAAAGAGCAAAAAATGACCCTGGTTCAGCTAGCACAAAAGACTGGTGTTAATACGAGTAGTTTGTCTAGAATTGAGCGAGGTGAAATTAATATCACGGTAGATTTGCTCGGGCGCATAGCTAAAGCACTTAATACATCGCCTCAGATTTTTTTTGATGGTATCCCTTTACAGGAAAAGATAAATAGCTCAAGGAATTCATTCGTTGAGCATTTTAGATTGTCCGCTAAATTTATCTACCAATTTAATAAAAAAATATTTGTGATTGCTTTTGGTGGGGAAGTTCTCAAGGATAAACAGATAAAACAAATCACACACGATATTAATCTATTGCATTCTCTGAATATCAGCCTTGTTTTAGTTCATGGCATAAGGCCACAAATAGACCATAAATTAATTGCAGCTAGGAATAGAACACGCTTAGTAAGAAATCAGCGAGTCACAGATAAGCAAGCTTTAGAACATATTATTGAAGTGAATGGCCGAATCCGAACAGAAATTGAAGCCACATTATCCTCAAGCATGTCGGACTCTCCCATGGCAGGAAGTGACATTAAGGTCTCGAGCGGTAACTTTCTGACCGCCAGGCCAGTGGGAGTGATTGATGGGGTTGATATGGAATTCACTGGGCAGATTAGGAAGGTCGACACTCATGCAATCCTAGATAAACTTTCGCACAATGAAGTTGTTCTAATATCTCCCCTTGGCTTCTCTCCAGTAGGGGAGATATTTAATTTATCATACGAACAAACTGCAGCCCAGATTGCTGCATCAATTAAGGCTGACAAACTAATTTATTACATCGATTCGGATGGTGTGCTAAATAAACGAGGTGAGTTAATCCCTGAAATGACTACAGAAAAAGCTGAGAATCTTATCCGAAGTATTGAAAAAAACTCTTCCCCAGAAAATGCAGCGCACATTTCTTACAAAGATTTTAATATTCTTAAAAGTAGCCTATCAGCCATAAAGCAAAATGTAGAAAAAGTTCACCTCATTAATCGAAATACCAATGGATCATTAATTGAAGAGCTATATACAGACAAAGGATCAGGAACAATACTCACAGAGTATGCCCTAGAGAAAATTCGACCTGCGTCTCTCAAAGACGTTAAAAGAATACATCAGCTAATAGAGCCGCTGGGTCAAGATGGGATTTTATTGTCAAGAGCTAGTGAACAGATTGAAAGAGACTTGGATCACTTCCATGTTATTGAGCATAACCATAATTTGATTGGATGTGTTGCACTCTACCCCTATGAAAGTATGACTGAAATTGCCTGCTTTGCTATTCATCCCAACAATCAAAGACAAGGCTACGGAATGAAGCTACTGAATTATTGTGAAAAAAAAATCAAAAATAAAAATACAGAGTATGCCTTTATTTTTACCACGCAATCTGAACATTGGTTTGAGGAAAAGGGTTTCGTGGAGGCTGACAAAAATACAATGCCGACTGAAAGAAGAAAAATATATCATCTTGAACGAAACTCAAAATTTTTCACAAAAAAGCTTTAAAATAATAAAAATTATTAATGTGGTATAAAAAATGACCCCGAACGATAAAGCAAAAATTTTAAGCGAAGCCCTTCCATATATAAAAAAGTTTTTTGATAAAACAATTGTTATTAAATATGGTGGCAATGCCATGATAGATGAAGAACTAAAGCAGTCTTTTGCAAAGGACGTGGTGCTTCTAAAGCTGGTGGGTATGAACCCAGTTATTGTTCACGGAGGTGGGCCACAAATTAATGCTCAACTGGATAAAGTAGGGAAAAAAGGGGTATTTATCCAAGGCATGAGGGTCACAGATGATGAAACAATGGAGATTGTCGAGATGGTGTTGGGGGGTCAAATTAACAAAGAAATCGTTCAGTTAATCAATAAGAGCGGTGGAAAAGCTTTTGGGCTCACGGGGCAAGACAGTAATTTTATTTATGCCAAAAAACTATTGATCCCGGACGAAAAAGATCCTACAAAAAAAATCGATCTAGGCCATGTGGGAGATATTCAAAGTATCAATCCTGCTCTAATAAATTTCTTAGACAAGGGTGATTTTATTCCTGTTATCGCTCCGATTGGCATTGGGGATGACAACCAGACATACAACATCAATGCAGACGTGGTAGCAGGAAAGCTAGCTGAAGTCCTTGGGGCTGAAAAATTGATCCTAATGACAAATACAAAGGGGGTATTGGACAATAACGGTAATTTAATCACAGGGCTAACACCAAAAGAAATAGATGGCCTAGTAAAGGACGAGACCCTATCAGGCGGAATGCTACCAAAAATTAATTCTGCACTGGATGCCGCAAGAAGCGGTGTTAATGC
>JABMNG010000032.1 GCA_013205275.1 Methylophilales bacterium
ACTGACAGCGGTGGAGTGGTTTATCATGCAAACTATTTAAAGTTTATGGAGCGTGCAAGAACAGAATTGTTAAGAGAGTTAGGTGTTGATCAACATCAGCTCAAAAAAGAAAAAAAAATTATGTTTGTTGTTCACAGCATGGCTATAAAATTTAGCGCCCCTGCACGATTTGATGACGAGTTATTAATTAAGACTCAGTGCATTAAGGTCAGATCCTGTAGCATGATTTTAAATCAGGTAATAGAAAATAATAATAGGTTATTGATAGAGGCTAAAGTCGAACTTGCCTGTATCGATGAAATACTTTTTAAACCAACTTTAATCCCTAGGGAAATTAAAGAGCTTATGGAGGCAATATGAATATAGGAAGTGATTTATCCTTCTTTTCTTTAGTTTTTGGGGCAAGCATACCCGTTCAATTTGTAATGCTTATTTTGTTGTTTGCTTCCATTGTGTCCTGGAAGTATATTTACCTCAAAATAAAAATATTGAAAGAAACTGAAGACAATACTGATGAATTTGAAAAGTTCTTTTGGGCTGGCGGAGACTTAAAAAAGCTTTATGAGGGATTAGACTCCAGAGGTAAAAGTATGGTCGGCATGGCGGAAATATTCAGGTCGGGCTACAAGGAATACTTTGCTCAAAAAGAAAGTGGGACTTTTGATAAAAAAAGTGTGGAAAGTGTAAAAAGAGCCATGCGTGCTGCCTATAATCGTGAAGTGGATACTCTGGATCGACACCTACCCTTTTTAGCTTCTGTGGGTTCTGTAAGTCCGTATATTGGTTTATTTGGAACGGTTTGGGGAATTATGAATGCATTTATTGGGCTGGCAAATGTTGCTCAAGCATCTCTCTCTCAGGTGGCCCCAGGAATTGCTGAAGCATTGATTGCAACTGCTATTGGATTGTTTGCGGCCATTCCTGCTGTGATTGCCTACAACCGATTTGCTGCCAAAGCTGATCGATTATCGGTGAGATTCGAGAGCTTTATGGAGGAATTTATAAACATCATGGACCGTAAGGGTTAGATGATGAAAAAAAGAAGATTAATGAATCAGATTAATGTAGTTCCATACATTGATGTGATGTTAGTTCTTTTAGTAATCTTTATGGTAACGGCCCCGATGACTAATCCTGGGGTCGTAGACTTACCAAGTGTGGGACAAACACTCAAACAGAAAATAACGCCTATTATCATCACAATAAAAAAAGACGCGAGCACAGAAATTCAAGGAAAAGAATATAAGCGTGATGAATTATTGGCTTACCTCAAAACTACAACTAAAAAAAATCCTGACCAATCTGTTGTTATCGCTGCCGATAAAAAAGTTCAGTACGAGGAAGTGATTGGAGTTATGGATTTACTAAAACAAAATGAAATTAATAAAGTTGGTTTATTGTTAACCCCGGCAAAGTAAAACAATGATTTTTTCAAAGCTTGAAAATAATTATGAATTACAAGCCAATTTATTTTCTATCGTGATTCATTTTGGCTTGTTTATCTTTATGTTGCTCACCATTCAATGGCAAATGAAGGACGTCTATTACTCTGACATTGAATTATGGGATGCAATGCCAATGCAAATCAAGCCTCAGCCAAAGGCTATTAAAGAAAAGCCTATTGAGTTAAAAAAAGAAATACTCAAACCTGCCCCACCTCCAAAAGTTATCAGTAAAAATGAAGAATCCGAGATTCAATTGAAGAAAAAAAAAGAGGCTCAAAAAAAAGAACAAATTAAAAAGATACAGGAGCAAGCATTAAAACAAGAAAAGCTCATAGAATTACAAAAAAAATTATTTGATCAGGAAAAAGTGGAAAAACTTCAGGACAGAATGCTGGAACAAGAAAAGCTAGAGGAGTTGCAAAAAAAATTATTGGATCAGGAAAAAGTGGAGCAACTAAAAAAATCAGTTCTAGACCAAGACAGTAAAAAAGACTCTCGCATCGCAATTGAAGGGGATAGGGACGTTATTTCTGGTTCTAATACTGGTGAGCTTGATAAGTTTAAAGCGATGATTCAACAAAAGATACATCAAAATGTGAATAAGCAATTGTGTGGATTAGACCCGGTTGAGCTTGAGTTCGAAATACAATTGATGCCAACTGGGCACTTATTAAGACCGCCAAAAATGCTTACCTCGAGTAAAATTGAAAGCTGTGACCAGGCATTGGAGCGGGCAATATTTCAATCACAACCCCTGCCTGTACCAAAAGATGCTAAATTATTTTCAAGGCTAAAAAATTTAAAGTTAAATTTTCAACCTAATGCTTATGGGGAGTAATATTACATTTTCAATTTAAGAAAAATTAATCAAGATAAAAATATGTCCAACTATATCTGTCGTTTTATTGCGCTTATCTCATTAATGACTGTTACCTTAAGTGTTTACCCCATCGAGGTGATAGAAATTTTGGGTGGTAAAGCAAGCCAAATTCCAATTGCCATTACCACTTTTAATGAAGAGATCCCAGGTGCCAACCCAGACAAAATGCATCAAGTTATAGCGAATGACTTGGAACGCTCTGGATTATTTATGCCATTAAATACTTCAGGCGTATCCTCAATCCCAGACAGTGATATGCACATTAACTTTAGTAACTGGTCAGCCCTTCAAGCACAGTTTCTGGTGGTTGGAAAAATTACCACTACAAACGGCAAGCTAACCACGCGATGGAGTTTGGTTGATATTTATAAGGAAAAAACAGTTCTTTCCATGGAGTTTTCTGGAAATAATAATCAGTACCGTGCAATTGCTCATAAGATATCTGACCTTGTTTATGAGAAATTAATTGGTAGCCCAGGTGTTGCTCGCACGAGAATCGGATTTGTTAAGCAGAAATCTAAAAACAGTTACGGATTATATGTGTCA
>JABMNG010000033.1 GCA_013205275.1 Methylophilales bacterium
GCCAAATGCTTTGCTAACAAAAGGTTGCGAATATCGCCTCCCATCTCACTAATGGTAAGATTGAATTTATCAGTAGTTACATCGACTGTGTTGCCTTTTATGAGTGAATAGCCCGACGCATTGCTGGAAAGGTCATCACTCTCACCTACAATTTGGGCAGAAGGCGTAGGTATTCCGTCTTGAGAGGTGGCTGGTTTTTCTAGGGAGGGGTCTATATTTTGTCTTTGCCAAGAATCCCAAAGCAATAAAAGAGAAAAAGAAAATACTACGAAAAGAATGAGTCGTTTAGTGTCCATACCGTCCTTATAATTTATTTAGGGATAGGGTCAAGTCCAGCCTTACATCCGGGTCGACACCTTAATAGTCTTTTAATTGATAACCACAAACCTTTAGAAAAACCATGTTTTTGTAATGCCTCAATTGTATACACGGAACAGGTTGGAGTAAACCTACATTGATTGCCAAAATAAGGACTAAGGGCATATTGATAAATCTTAATAATAAAAATAATCAACGACGTCATTTAACTAGCCTCCCTACCAAGTCAATCAGTTCTGATTGTATAAGAGTAAAATCATTTCTATAAAAGGACTTATGTACCCGAATGACAATATCGGAAGAAAGCGTAGGAGGTAAAAGAACTTTTAAAATTTCTCGAATGGACCGACGCATATAGTTTCGACGAACCGCTTTTTTTTCGGATTTTTTCCCAATTACGAAGCCTAGCCTAGGATGACTGAGAGCGTTAGGTGAATAATGAATAAATAAATGGGGGGAGCTTAATCGTTTTCTAAAATTAAAAACGGATGAAAAATCATCCGCATTTAATAATTTATATTCTTTGTTATTCTGCAATAGAATAATATTACAAGCCTAGGCGCGCTCTTCCTTTGGCCCGTCTTGATGCAATAACTGCACGTCCACCACGAGTTTTCATTCGAACAAGAAAACCGTGCGTTCTAGCGCGCTTAATTTTTGATGGTTGGTAAGTCCGTTTCATTGGGTACTCCAGTACTTTAATCTTGGATCGCGAATGATACTCCAGAATAGAGGCGTTGTCAATAATATTAAAATGAAGTATTTAGATAAAAGCCTGTGGATAACTTTTAACATTTAGGCTAAGATGAAAGCCACTAAAAAATATTTTAAGACAACTCCGTTGATGGAAATTGATAAATTCTGGTCGCTATGTTTAGAGCAGTGTAAAAAAGATTTAACTGCTCAGCAATATAATACGTGGCTCAAACCCCTAAGCTTTGAATTAGACAAAACGGAAAATACGTTTCTCATTGTTGCGCCCAATCAATTTGTTTTGCAATGGGTGAAGGAGAGATTTAATGATGGATTAATGGAGCTTACCAAGACGCACCTTAAATCTTTCCAACTAGAATACAAGGTTAACAAGCGGTCGGCACCTCGATCAACAAATGGTTTAGAAAAAATTGTTCTGCAAAAAACAGAAAACGTCGCTGCCGCAAAAACTAACGGACTTAACAAAGCATTCACGTTTGAAAACTTTGTTACAGGAAAGGCAAACCAACTAGCGGCGGCGGCCGCAAAACAAATTGCCGAAAACCCAGGCACCGCATACAACCCCCTATTTATTTATGGTGGCGTTGGCCTAGGGAAGACCCATCTAATTCATGCGATTGGCAATCACCTAAAAGAGTTACAGCCGGACGCTAAAATAAAATACCTGCATGCCGAGCGATATGTTCATGACGTTGTAAAGGCATATGAAAACAAATCATTTGATAGCTTTAAAAAAAATTATCACTCCTTAGACTTGCTGTTAATTGATGACATTCAATTTATTGCCAAAAAAAATCGGACCCAAGAAGAGTTTTTCTATGCCTTTAACAGCCTCATTGAAAATAAAAAACAAATTATTATTACCTGTGACAGCTACCCTAAGGAGATTGCCGGGGTTGATGAGCGCCTGAGAACTCGATTTAGCTGGGGGTTAACAGTAGCAATCGAGCCTCCAGAACTAGAAATGCGTGTTGCCATCCTGTTGAGAAAAGCCCAAGAAAATAAAATGTTGCTTCCGGAAGACGTAGCTTTTTTTATCGCGAAACAAATACGCTCTAATGTTCGTGAGCTTGAAGGAGCCCTTAATAGAATACTTGCAATGTCTAATTTCACAGGCAGGGCCATAGATCTTAGTTTAGCCAAAGAGTCATTGAAAGACTTAATTGCAGTTAGGGGCAGGCAAGTCAGCGTTGAAAATATTCAAAAAACCGTAGCAGAATACTATAAAATTAAAATTGCAGACATCCACAGCAAAAAACGCTCGCGGAATTTCTCTCGACCAAGACAAATAGCAATGTCCTTAACCCGAGAACTTACAAATCTGAGCTTTCCGGAAATAGGTGAGGCTTTCGGTGGCAGACATCACACAACCATCATGCATGCCTGTGATGAAATAGGACAACTTCGACTGAGCGACCTCAATATTGGGCAAGACTTAGGATTTTTAACCCAAGTGCTCCGTGGATAAAAAAGTATAAAAAGAAAAATGTTATGGACAGCCTGTGGATAAAAAATTAGTTTAAAATCATTTTGTGGAACAAAAAAATATTATGCACAACTCATCCACAGTAAACTGATGACTAAATCAGAGCATAAAAAAGACACTAAACAACTGTTTTAAATAGCATTAAAGCCGTAAACTGTTAAAAAGCCCGCTATTATTATTATTATTATTTATATAAAGAAAAAACTATGAATATAAAGATTAAACGAGATCTGCTTTTAAAGCCCCTTTCCAATGTTTCAGGGATTGTAGAAAAGAGGCATACACTTCCTATACTTTCTAATTTATTGTTAGAAGGAGAAGTAGGGGTATTAAAATTCACAGCTACCGACCTAGAAGTTCAAATCTCTCTGTCTATTCAAGCAGACATTACGGAACCATTTAAAACCACTATAGCAGCAAGGAAGCTCTTTGATATTACTCGAGCCCTTCCGGAAGAAAGTATTTTAGACATACAAATTAACGAGCCAAAGGTTACGGTAAAAGCCCAAAAAAGTAGATTTAACTTACAAACACTACCATCGAAAGATTACCCTGTAATGGTGAAAAATGAAGAAGAAGCCATTTCATTTATAGTTGCTCAAAATCAACTAAAATCACTCTTAAAACAAGTTGATTTTTCAATGGCACAACAAGACATTCGCTATTATTTGAATGGATTGTTGTTTGAGGTGGACGGAAAAAAAATAAACATTGTAGGTACAGATGGGCATCGCTTAAGTTTTACTTCGACCAGCCTGAAAGAGGCAAAAGAAAAAACACAAACCATTATTCCAAGGAAAACAATACTGGAGCTCACAAAACTCCTAGGTGACGATGAGCAGCCCACCGTAATTAGCATTACAAAAAACCAAGTAACATTCAAATTTAATGATATTGATTTAATCACTAAGGTGATCGACGGAAAGTTCCCAGACTATCATCGCGTAATTCCTGTTGGGCACTCCAATGTGTTTGATGTTGATAGGGTGACTTTATTATCAGCAATGCAAAGAGCTTCGATTTTATCAAACGAAAAATATCGTGGTATTCGCATGGTGATTGAAGAAAATAATCTAAAATTAATCAGCTCAAACAGCGAACAAGAACAGGCGGAAGAAGAGATAGAAATTAATTATTCAGGTCCTGGGATTGATATTGGTTTTAATGTGACATACTTAATTGATGTTTTGGTGAACATTCAGTTTGATACACTAACATTTGCTTTTAATGATTCAACGAGTAGCTGCTTAATAACAATACCGAATAATAATGATTATAAGTATGTAGTTATGCCCATGAGAATTTAACAACAGAGAAACTAATGACGGAATCTATAGAAGAACAAAACAACAAAGAATATAACTCAGACAGCATTAAGGTTCTTAAGGGACTCGACGCCGTAAGAAAAAGACCCGGCATGTATATTGGCGACACCTCTGATGGAAGCGGACTTCATCATATGGTGTTCGAGGTATTAGACAATGCCATCGATGAGTCGCTAGCGGGCCACTGTACCACCATACAAGTGATCATTCATCCTAATAACTCAATCACCGTGACAGACAATGGCCGAGGAATTCCAACGGACGTAAAAGAGGACGACGAATTCAAGCGGTCAGCGGTTGAAATTGTTATGACCGAGCTTCATGCTGGCGGCAAGTTTGATCAAAACTCTTATAAGGTTTCAGGCGGGTTACATGGTGTTGGGGTGTCAGTTGTGAATGCGCTCTCTGAGTGGTTGAAGCTCAAAGTTTATCGAGGCGGCAGCTCACATGAAATGGAATTCAAACGCGGTGAGCGAGTTGCGCCACTGAAAGTAACAGGGCCCTCTACAAAAACAGGCACAGAAATAACCTTTCTACCTGCCACAGAAACATTCACCAATATAGATTTTCATTTTGATTTGTTATCAAAAAGAATCCGCGAACTTTCATTTTTGAACAACGGGGTTAAAATTGACCTTATTGATCACCGCACAGGCCGAACAGAAAATTTCGAGTTTTCAGGGGGAATTAAAGGTTTTGTTGAATACATGAATCGATCAAAAACGGTTCTACACACCACTCCGTTTCATGCTATTGGAGAGAAAGACGGCATAA
>JABMNG010000034.1 GCA_013205275.1 Methylophilales bacterium
CATTAAGCCAAATGAAGTTCGAATGTATGTTTGTGGGATGACGGTATATGATTATTGCCATTTAGGGCATGCCAGAGTCCTGGTTGTTTTTGATTTAATTAATAGGTGGTTAAAAGAGAGTAACTATAAAGTTCTTTATGTAAGAAATATCACTGATATTGACGATAAAATTATAGCAAAATCAATTCAACAGAATATTTCCTTCCATGAGTTGACCAGTTACTACATTGACGCAATGAATCAAGATGCTAGAAGTTTAGGTATTACGCCTCCAGATCTAGAACCAAGAGCTACTGATCATATTGAGGGAATGATTCAAATGATTCAGTTACTTATTGATAAAGGATTTGCTTATAAAGGCAACAATAATGATGTGTATTATTCCGTTTCTACTTTTAAAGATTATGGCAAGCTTTCTGGAAAATCTTTAGATGATCTAAGGGCTGGCAATCGAGTTGAGATTGATAATAGCAAGGAAAATGCATTTGATTTTGTTCTTTGGAAGTCTGCTAAAGAAAATGAGCCCTCTTGGGATTCTCCGTGGGGTAAAGGTAGGCCTGGGTGGCATATTGAATGTTCAGCTATGAGCAATGAGTTGCTTGGAAGTCACTTTGACATTCATGGAGGAGGGCAAGACCTTCAGTTTCCGCATCATGAAAATGAAATTGCTCAGTCCGAAGCGGCAAACAACTGCAAGATGGCTAATTACTGGGTCCATAATGGATTTGTGAAGGTTGACGATGAAAAAATGTCTAAGTCACTTGGTAACTTTTTCACCATTAAATCAATTCTTGAACACTTTGATCCAGAAGTTGTAAGGTTTTTTATTTTAAAAGCTCACTACAGGAGCCCATTAAATTATTCTGACCAGCACGTTGAGGAGGCAAAGCAAGGATTGACCAGGCTCTATTTAACAATTAGATATACAGAAGATAATCACGCGCCAATTGACTGGCTTAATCCTTATGCAACCAAATTCAAAGCCGCATTGAATGATGATTTTAATTCTGCTGAAGCTTTAGCGGTTCTTTATGAGTTAGCTAATATTTCAAATAAAAATCATAATAATAATGATAAGAACCTACTGATAAAGCTTGCTAATATTATTGGTATTTTATTTCAGGATCCAGAAATATTTTTAAAGGGCCATAAAAATAACTCACTTAACTTCGATATCGATGAATTGATTCTAAAAAGACATACAGCCAAGAAGATTAAAGACTTTTCAGAGGCGGATAAAATTAGAAAATTTCTCGAAAGTCATGATATTTTACTTGAAGACACTGCAAACGGAACAATATGGAGAAAAAAGTAAATCATGTCAGTTAATTTAAAGGCCCCAATGAATAATGAGCTTTATGCTATCCCAGGTATTACTTTAGGCGTTACTGAAGCTGAAATTAAATACAAGGCGCGCAAAGACCTATTGGTTATTTCCATAGATAGCGGGGCAGTTGTTTCTGGAGTATTTACAAAAAATCAATTTACGGCCGCACCTGTAATTGTGGCTAAAGAGCATCTTAAAACTAGTGGTGGTATAAGAGCTTTAATTGTTAATACTGGCTCAGCAAATGCCGGGACCGGTGATGACGGTATCAAGAATGCTAAAAATGTCTGTGAATTGGTAGCAGCTGAATTAACTATTAATGTGACCGATATACTTCCTTTTTCAACAGGTGTCATTATGACGCATTTGCCAATGAGTAAAATTTCTCAAGGTATACCAAGAGCGGTTAAAAATCTTAAATCTGATAACTGGTTGAGTGCGGCTGAGTCAATCATGACTACAGATACGCTAGCAAAAGCAACGTCTATGAAAATAACTATTGATGGTGCTGAAGTTAATATAACTGGAATATGTAAGGGATCTGGAATGATCCAGCCAAATATGGCGACTATGTTAGGTTTTATTGGAACGAATGCAAATATTACCCAAGAAATTTTAGACGAGTTAATTATTGAGGTGACTGATAGCTCATTTAATTGTATTACTGTTGATGGTGATACTTCAACCAACGACTCCTTTATAATTATTGCGACTAATCAGTCCAAACATCAAATGATTAATAGCAAGAATGAAAGTTATTATTTATTTAAGGACGCGTTATTGGCTGTAGCCAAAAGTCTGGCGCAGTCAATTATTAGAGATGGTGAAGGAGCTACAAAATTTATAACAATTAATGTTTATGGAGGCAAAGATAAAGGGGAGTGCTTAAGTGTTGCAAAGTCGATTGCAAACTCACCGTTAGTTAAAACAGCTTTTTTCGCTTCGGATCCTAACTTAGGGAGAATATTAGCCGCAATTGGCAATTCGCCGATTGAGTTAATCGACATTAAGCTTATTGATGTATTTTTGAATCAAGTCCAATTTGCAAAGAAGGGCTCTCTTGCTGAGAATTACGAAGAGTCTATGGGCGTAAGTGAGATGAAAAAATCGGAAATTACTCTAGAGGTTTATCTCGGAAGAGGCAAGTCTACTGCGACTGTCTGGACAACAGATTTTTCTTATGACTATGTGAAAATTAATGCTGAGTATCGATCATAGAAAGTGAATATTAAAGCAGCTGTTGGAATACTAATTGACTCAGATAATAGAATTTTACTTGCACAAAGGCCAGAAGCAAAAACATGGTCGAGCTGGTGGGAATTTCCTGGGGGAAAATTAGAGGAAAATGAGTCCCCTCGTGATGCGCTTACGAGAGAGCTTAAAGAGGAGATTGGGATTGATGTAATCGTTTCTGAAAGATGGGTTACTCGAACATATTCGTATGATGAACACAATGTGACCCTTTACTTTTTTAAGGTGACTCTATGGTCTGGGAAACCAGCGTCAATGGAGAATCAAAACCTTCGGTGGGTAAGTCCGCTGGAGGTTGATAAATCTACCATTCTTCCTCCAAATGTTTTTATATTAAACGCATTATCATTTCCTGATTGCTATGCAATTACTAACATTGAGGAAACTTCTAAAAAATTATTTTACAAGCAACTATTAGCTCAATTGAATCAAGGTCTAAAGTTAATACAAATTAGAGAGAAAAATTTATTACCAATTGATTTACTGGGGGCTTGCAAAGAGATTTTAGAAATATGTAAACCATTTTCAGCAAAACTTATTCTTAACTCAAATATTAAATTAGCATATGATTTAAAGGTCGATGGAATTCATCTGACGTCACTGGAATTAAAAAATTTGATAGATAAACCAAAAAATTTAATTATTGGAGCCTCATGTCATTCAATAGAAGACATTAGGATTGCAGAAGAAAAGGGTGTGGATTTTGCAGTGCTATCTCCAGTACACAAAACAATTTCACACCCAAAAAATAAACCAATGGGTTGGGCAGCTTTCTCAAAAATTATAAATAATAGTAATATTCCCGTATACGCCCTAGGTGGGATGAAAAAAATTAATATTAAGGATGCTCACGAATTCGGTTCAGTCGGTATAGCATCTCAGAGAGAAATTTGGAAAGGCTAATTAATGTCAAATACAACATTCTGAGTTAATAAATCACCTGTATTACTTTCGAAGGTAAATTTAAGGGTTATTTTTTTGGTGGAAGATATCTGTGAATTAACCTCATAGAGCATTAGATGGTCGCTACCCGGCCTCAAAACAAAAGGAACGCCCTTACTTATTTTTGGAGATTCCATTTTACGCATTTGCATTATCTCAAGACCATCAGCAGTCTTCTTCATTGCCATAGTATGAATCTCAATACGACCAATTAAATCAGCCTGAATAGATTTAATTAATAAATCATGATCAGACAATAGAGTAAAAAATCCCGAAGTGATGTTTAGCCCGGGTCTTGGAGTTTTGATAAGTGCAGAAGAAAATTTTACTTCTGCGGCATAATTATTCATCGATAAGAATAATAAGGAGATTAATATTAAGCTAAATTTCTTCATCATATAATCCTTCGTTTTCCTTTCCAGCTATTTGATACTGTTCTGACGCCCAAGCTCCAAGATCAATCAGTTTACATTTATCTGAGCAAAATGGCCTGAAAGTATTATTTAAATCATACTCAATGCTTTTTTTACAGGTTGGACACATAATTGTCATTTTAAGTTAATAAGAAGCAATTCCCAGTTTAAATTTAAGAGGGCGCGCTGCTAATACGGTATGTTTTTTTTGGGGTAAGAAATTAATATTAATGGCGTACTTATTAGAGGATAAATTTGGATAAACGATTGGCTTATTATGTATTTGAATAATAACTAAATCATTTTTTAC
>JABMNG010000035.1 GCA_013205275.1 Methylophilales bacterium
AAATACATCAGAATTAATGCTTACCCCATCGTATAAATCTTCTCCAGCTGCAACAGGTTTCATTCCAGCAGAGATCTTATTGTGACTTTTCATTAGCTCAATGAATGCACAAGTAATAAATGTTTTACCTATTCCAGTGTCTGTTCCAGTAATAAAAAAAGCCTCACTCATTCTTAAACTTTATTGGCTGATAATCAGAGTTAATTTTTGGTATATTCCATGCATGCCCATAAACTACTTCATATGAAGCAGGAAGTAGACTCTCTGATCTATAGCTTTCATATTCTTCAGCAATTTTATTGATATATGATTTTCCAGACAATCCCTTACCTTGCGATGCATTGCCATTAGTTGCACCAATACTTTTAATGTCCATAAATAATTTTTGAATATGGGGGTATGTCATAACAAAGTTTTCAGCGTCTAATACAGGGTCACTGAAACCACTGCTCATAAGAAGGTCACCTATATTATGCATATCAATAAATGTATTTGTTTTTTTCTCACCAAATAGACTTTCTGTTATTTCCCTCAGTTCGACTAACGTATTAGGGCCAAATGTACTGAAAATAAATAAACCACCTGGCTTTAGTATTTTCTTAATCTGACTAAAAACCAATGGGAGATCATTGCACCACTGAAGGGAGCTTGAAGACCATACAAGATCGATAGTATTTTCAGCTAATGGAATGGACTCAATATCTGCACAAAGATAGCTATAAGGACTAAGATTAACTTTATCCAAAAAAAATACTTTTTGCTTTCTGCGGGCCTCAGTAAGCATATTTTCTGAAAAGTCATAATTAATAATCTTGGAAGCTTTGTATTGCTTTTTTAGTTTTAATCCGTTTCTTCCTGTACCACATCCAAAGTCCAATATATCTAACGGCGATAATTTTATTATTTTTAGCCTATCTATCAAATTATCAGAAATAAGGTCTTGTAGTACTGAGTAAGAGTCATATGTAGATGCAGCACGATTAAAACTCTTCCTTTTATATTCCTTGTTAATCATTTTTGTGGAGAAAATTGAATAATACTTGATCAAGAAAATCTTGTGGGTGACTCAAAAATGGAATATGAGCCGAATTCTTCAAAATTTTTATTGTTGAATTTTTAATCTTAGTTTGCATGTATATTGAGGCGCCTATAGGCGTAAGTTTATCTTTCTCTCCAGCAATTATAACTGTAGGTACATCAATTGAATCTAAAGAGTCTCGTAGGTCTGTGTCTTTTAAAATTTGCAAGGCAGACCTTAGTGAATGTATTTTTGGCATTGAATTGTTGATAAATTTTCTTTCAAGAAATTTCATCATTTCCTTTTTTTTATCGAGCCCTAAAAGTTGAATCACAAAAAATTGATTAAGTGTTTTTTCCCAACTTTGAATTAATTGCTTACAAAAATTATCTAGTACGCTGTCATCTACCCCATTATTCCATCCTTCCTTATTAACAAAACAGGGAGTTGTACTAATAAGAAATAATTTAGTAACTAATTCTGGGTAACATTTGTAATATTTCAGAGCAATTAGGCCCCCAAGCGACCAACCCAATATTGATATTCTTCCAGGAACTTCTATATTAAGTTGTTTGACAATGTTTGTTATAGAATAATCTTCCATATCCTCACTTAACCCCATTCCAGGAAGGTCCACTATATATAGCCTGTAATATTTAGACAGTTCAACCTCAATAACTTCCCATATCTTTCCTGACATTCCCCAGCCATGAATTAACAATAATGGCTCCCCATCTCCTATAATTTTTATATTCATTCTAATAACAAGGAGTTAATTGTGGAAGCGAGACTTACTATATCTTTTTTTGTATGAAGTGCAGATATTGACACTCGCAATCTTGATGTCCCAACTGGTACCGTTGGTGGCCTTATAACTGGCACTAAAAATCCTAACTCTAATAATCTTCCAGCGATAGTTACAGCCTTATTAACATCCTTAATCATAATCGGCTGTATGGGTGTTCTTGATAACGTTAAGACTGACTTATTGTGTATTTTTGATCTGAATAGTTCTATCATCGACCTTGATTTATCTCTTAAACATGTTTCTTCCCTAATAAGTTTTATTGCTCTTGAGGCTCCTGATGCAATATATGGAGCAGAAGCAGTCGTGTAAATATAAGGCTTAGCTTTTTGAATAATGTATTCAATAATTTTCTCCTTTCCGCATATCACCGCACCTGAAATTCCAATTGATTTCCCCAGTGTAAGCATGTAAATAATAAATTTTCTCGATTCCTTGTTGATTAATCCTAGGTCCTCATAATGCTCTAAAATCCCTTGTCCGTTATTTCCAAGAATGCCATAGCCATGAGCATCATCAATATATAAGGTTGCGCTGTATTTTTTGCATAAATAAACTAACCCTGGCACATCTGCAATATCACCGTCCATACTAAAAACGCCGTCGGTGAGAATCATCATCCGTTTATTCGGGTTTTTTTTTATGAGCTCTTCAAGATGATTTAAGTCTGAATGTTGGTAGCGAATTAATTTCGCCCTACTTAATATTGCCGCCTCATTTAGTGATGCGTGATTTAACTTGTCTGAAAAAATAATGGAATGCCGATTACATAATGAACTCACAGCG
>JABMNG010000036.1 GCA_013205275.1 Methylophilales bacterium
AGCTCAGGGCAGCCGATCTCTGTCAGAATACTTCCTGCGACACGGCTTGCAAAAGTAGGTCCTGATTTAGTAAGCACTGGGCATTGAGCCCATATAGCGTCCGATGTTGAGGTGTGAGCATTGTAGGGGTAGGTATCTAGGAAGAGATCAATGATTTGATGCCTGTTAATGTGCTCTTCTAGACTAACTTTTTTTGCAAAACAAATACGTAATGGATCAACTTCATTTTTTTCCGCATAGGCCAGTAGGTTTTTCATACAAATATCATTCGACTCTAGTAACCATAAAATACTGTTAGAGGTATTTTTAAGTATTTTTAGCCATAAGGTAAATTGCGCCTCAGTAATTTTTATAGACTGTCCAAAAGAAGCATAAATAAATAACTTGTCAGAAAACCCATAGCTTTTTCTATCCACAGGAAACAATTTTGCTCTTTTTTCTATATTAGGTTGATAACAATTAGGATGATAAATAACGTTCTCGGCATAATATTTCTTGGAGGCTTCTGGGATAAGGTATCGATCAGCTAAAATATGATCGTAAAGTGGGTTCGAGTTAAAATAGCCCATCGTACCAGCAAATCCTAACCAGCTAATATGCACGCGGGCAGGTTTATAGGCGGCTAGCATGGAGCGACTTTTTTTTGTAAAACCAGACAGGTCTACTAAAATATCAGTATTACTTGAAGATATTAACTGAGCAGCATCATAATCGCACATGCCTGAGATATTAATAAAATTAGCCGCTATTTTTCTGAAATCATTCTGTGCTGTGGAGATTTCCTCCTCACCAGAATAGTAGAGTGTAATTTCAAACTTTTCTTTATTATGACTTTTTAAAACATCAATAATTAAAAAGTAGAGGGGGTGGAGTCTAAAGTCAGAGGATAGGTAAGCAATCGATAATTTATTTTTTATACTTACATTTTTCTTTAAGGGTAGGGGCTTTATGGTGTATTGCTTAGCCCACCTGGATGAAACCTTAAGCTGCTCCTCGCAACCCATATGAGGCATTGAAAGAACTGTAAAAGGTGAAATAAGACCAGGATTATTGCTGTTTATATCTTTTTTTATAGTCTCGAAGTGCTCGGCTATATTCTCCCAGTTACAGAGGCTTTGCATTAAGTGCGTGAGTTCAATTTCTGCATGCAATAAGGTTTTATCTTGACGCAGAGCCTTACCATACATTTCCTTCGATTCTTCATACCTGCCAAGCGATCTCAAGGCATTCCCAATAGAGGAAAGTGTTTCTGCTTCATAGCTCAATACAAGTGATTGGTTATAATACTTTAGTGCAGATCCGTATTTTTCCTGTGCATAACATGAGTTACCAAGATTGAATAAATATTCAGATTTCGTAGGGTTAAGATTTACTGCCTCAAGAAATGCGTGTTCAGCCAGATCATAATTTCTATTGTCATGATGTTGATTTCCGATTTCGCATAAGCAAAAACAGATTCCATTCAGTACATCAATATTATTGGGGAAGGTTTTAAAAGTAATTTTTAGGTGCTTAACTGCTTCATCATAATTGCCAAGCATGGCCAGTAAATTTCCAATTTCTGTATGGATTACTAAATTGCTAGGGTCTTGATTTAATGCATTCTGATAGTCACTCAAGGCCCCTTGTAAATCACCTTTTTGTTCTTTTTCTTGAGCATTAGCGATTAATGGATTCTTCATAGTTTTTTCATCAGTATAACTTTTGCTAAAGTATTACTGATTTTTAACCAATTTTAAATTTTATTTCGATATTCTGGTTTAGAGAGGTGAAGATGCAAGTCGCTAATTGACTTTTCTATAAAGCCTCCTTCACAGTAACAAAAATAAAAAAACCACATTCTTATAAATGCCTCATCAAACCCCAGCTTTATAATTTCTTTTTTGTTTATTACGAACCTCTCCCTCCAATCGGCTAGGGTTTTTGCGTAATGATGGCCAATGTCTTGTACGTCATTAACTACCATGTCACTTGATGTTGTTATTGCATCTTGCATGGCATTAATTGAGGGGATACAACTTCCGGGAAAGATATATTTCTGAATGAAGTCAACAGATTTTAACGCCTGTTTATAACGTTGGTCTCGGATGGTGATGGCCTGGATCAAAGCGTCGCCATCGTCCTTTAATAATGCGGAGACCTTAGAAAAGTATGTTTTATAGAATTGGTGTCCTACTGCCTCAATCATTTCGATGGAGACTAATTTATCATACTTTCCTGAGAGCTCTCTGTAGTCACTAAATATGACTTTGATATGCCCTTGTAGCCCTAACTCCTTAACCCTTCTTTTAACATGTTTGTACTGCTCATGTGAGATTGTTGTTGTAGTTATATGGCAACCGTATTTTTTCGCTGCATAGATTGCAAATCCACCCCAACCGGAACCAATTTCAATTATTTGATGCGACTTATTAAGGTTTAATTTCTGACAAATAACTTCAAGCTTATTTTCGGCTGCAATTTCTAGCGTATCATTATTTTTTTTATAAATAGCCGCTGAATACATCATTGAGGAGTCAAGAAATAAAGAGAAGAATTTATTGCTCAGATCATAATGTCGAGAAATATTTTTCTTGCTTCCATAAAGTGTATTTTTATTTAGGGTGTGAAGCGCTCTTAAAAATGGAGACATTAAGACCTTGAATGGTCCCTCCATTGTGTCCATGGTTGATTGATTTCGGGCCATTAATTGAATGACTTTTGTTAAGTCATCAGATGACCAGGAGCCGCGAATGAACGACTCGCTAGCCCCAATAGAGCCTCCAAGAAG
>JABMNG010000037.1 GCA_013205275.1 Methylophilales bacterium
CTCTCACGCCTGGCGGCGCTGGAACCTAAATCCACTGCGTCTACCAATTCCGCCACTCTCGCAATAAAAATCAAAGCGGATATTATATCAGCTTAGTCCTCTTTCGAAAGGAATAATTCAATCATATTTTCTCCTAATAGGCTTCTATTCATTTAGAATTGAGGTAATAAATAAATTACTTGTACCTATTGAGAAAAAATCCATTAATGTCATTCAATTCTATTAAAAATATTACCGTAATTTCAATTGCGATATCGTTTTTATTCTTACTTCATGGTTGTAGTTTTCTTGAGTACAGGGAGTCTAAATTAGACGTTGAAAATATAAATGACACGCTCAATGTCGCAGATACCGAAAACGACACTTTTAATGAACACCTAATTAAGAACGGTTATTTGAAAGAAGACCTCCCCATTGAGCAATGGGGGTTAGACGAGCTGATCCTTGCCCAGCTATTCTTTAATAGGGAACTTCGGACCGCAAAGTCTGAATGGGATATTATTCAAGCAGAAGAAGGCATTGCAGCGCTGAGTCCTTCGACCTCACTCGGTGTCAATATTGGTAGAGGCGATAGCAGTCAGGAGATATCACAAAATATCTATGGGGCAGGATTTTCATTTACCTTTGAGTCAGCAGATAAAAAATTAATACGGCATGAAATTGCTTTTAATAAAACGCAGTCTGCTCTTCTATCCTTTCAAATTAAAGCCACAGAAAGTAAAAGCCAACTCTTAGAGACTCTAATAAACTATATTGAAAACCACGACTTAATTATTACTCAAAAAAAAGAGGTTCAGGTTAGACAATCAATATTCCTTATGGTGAAGAAAAGATTTGATTTGGGAATTGCCTCACAAATAGATATAGATAGGCTTGCGTTGGCGATGAGCTCTTCATACCAAGCTCTTACAGCGCTCCAGGCTGCTCAAGAAGAACTAAAACAGAAATTAGCAACTCATACTGGAATGACTCTTGAGAAATTCAATCTGCTCCCAATAAACGCAGACAAGATTAAAAATTCACTGAAACGTTCTGCTGAGACATTTACCGAGAAGACAAAGGTTAACGAAATAAAGCGTGCAGCTACTTTGAACAGCTTAAGCCTGAGAAAGCTATTAGCAGATTATGCGATTACAGAATCTGAACTCAAGTATGCAATTGCAAAACAGTACCCAGACTATACATTTACCCCAGCTTACACCTACGACCTAGGCAATTACATTTGGAGCCTTGGAATAGACTCAGCTATTACTTCATCGGAAAAAAATATAATGCTAATTAATAAAGCAGAAAAAATTCGCGCGCTAGGGGCAAATAAAATTTATGCCTATCAACTCGAGCTTCTGAACCAGGCCGAGCAACTACTTCCTGCATTTGAAAATAAAAAAAATGCGCTCGACCATACAGAAACATTACTCGAAGCCAAGAATAGATTAACCAAGCAACTGCAGGAGCAATTTGAAAAAGGCTATATGGACCGCCTCGATTTGGAGCTTGAGCTAGCAAAGCTCTATGAGGTAGACAAAAAATATCACAAAGCACTATATAATTTAATTTACACAGGTTTAGATGCGGAGCGAATAATGCAAAAACCTATTATCACTTATAAGGCCTATTTTATTAATGAAGAATAAGTCAATTATTATCATTGTTATACAGTCGATTGCTATCATGTGTTTGATTTGGGTCATCATAGTTATTGGAAAAGATGAAATTATTTCAGATGATATCGGTGACGATGAAAATGTCTTTGTTGATTATACAAAACATGACGATGGCTTGTCGGTAATCCAGCTTCCAAAGGCTGTTGAGATAAATAGCAACATCAAGTATGAGGAAATAAAGAAAACAAGCTACGCTAATGACTCTCTCTTTTACGGGGAGTCAATAAATATCAAACCATTAATAGAGCTTAACTCTAATCTAACAGCAGCAAATAATAAATTGAATCGGCTTAAGGTAAGTCTGGCTGGTTCAAAAGATCAATTGGATAGATTGATTATTTTAAATGAAGACAATAAAAATGTTTCAGATGGGGTAGTGCGCGAAAAAAAAATCGAGCTTGCTATCCTCCAAAATGAGGTTGAGGCGCTGGAAAATGATAGGTCCAATATCATGGCTACTATCCAAAATGAATGGGGGGAAGTATTTACCGCTCAATTTAATAGGCAAAGTAATGGTGTGTTGACTATGATTCTCTCAGGAAAAAATAAGCTAATAAAAGTTACATTTTCTCCTGAGCAGATAAAGAGTGGGGCTCCCAAAATAGTTAATTTGTCATCTACAGTCGAGTCAGAAAAAAATTACGAGGGCAAATATTTTTCTGAGGTGCCTGAGGTAGATAAAAATCTATCAGGTCGTAGCTTTTATTATCTCGTCCATAATAGCCAGATTGTGACAGGTGAAAAGTTTACAGGTCACGAGACTGCTTCATCCAACGAGAAAAGTTTCTTATTTATTCCAAAAAATACAGTTGTATGGAGTAACGGTATTCCGTGGGCTTATATCTACTCCAAAGATGCTAATGAATACACAAGAAAGTCATTGGGTGGAATCGTTGAATCAGGTGATGGCTGGATTATTGAGGAAGGTAATTTTAATGCTGGCGATATGATCGTAACTGAAGGGTCTCAACTGTTACTTTCAGAAGAGTTTAAATACCAAATAAAAAACGAAAACGAGGATTGAGCTAGATGATGGCGGCATTAATCCGTTTTTCAATTCGATTCCCAGGGGTCGTCATTGGGTTCGCATTGATTATTTTACTTTATGCTACCTTTAAGATAAGACATAGCCCGCTCAACGTGTTTCCCGAGTTTTCCCCCACACAAGTTATCATTCAAACTGAATCGCCAGGGTTTTCTGCTGAGCTCGTTGAGGCGTTAGTAAGTAAACCTATCGAGAATTCGATTTCTGGAACAATCGGAATTAAGCAGATCAGGTCTCAGTCTATACCAGGACTTTCGGTTGTTACTGTGATCTTTGACGACTCCACAGATATATTAATGAACAGACAATCCATTTCAGAGCGATTATCTAGTCTTTCCAATTTGCTGCCCCGCGAGATTATTCCTATCATCACCCCACTAACATCTTCTGCATCAAGTGTGCTAGGTATAGGTATAACTTCCACCTCAAAAAGCTTGTCTGAATTAAGGACGATTGCTGAGACAATTATTATTCCTCAGCTTATGTCTGTTTCTGGTGTCGCAGATGTAAATAGATTTGGAGGATTAATAAAGCAATTCCATGTTGAGATAGACCCAAAAAAATTATATCGACACCAGGTAACAATACAACAAATTCTAGAAGCCATTAAGCGATCATCCTCTATTCAGGGAAGTGGTTATATTGAGAATGATAACCAGCGAATTATTATAAATGCTGAAGGGCAAACCAAAACAATTGAGGACCTAGGATTTGCGACTGTTAACAATATCAATAATAAAGCTGTTCAAATTAAAGACGTGGCTGATGTAAAAGAAGGGTATGCCCCATCAATTAGTGCCGTCTCAATTAATGGGGAGCCAGGAGTTTACCTCTCAGTGCAAGGGCAGTTAGGGTCAAACACATATAAGCTAACTCAAGATTTAGAAAGTGCATTGGATTCAATAAAGCCCCTTCTTGAAAAAAATGAAACCAAATTATTTCCCGACCTATTTAAGCCAGCAAATTTTATTGATGCATCAATTAATGGTTTAAGGTTTGACATTATTGTTGGGGCAATTCTAGTCATTACAATCCTTTATATTTTTCTATTTAATCTGAAAACAGCTTTTATATCGGCAATTGCAATTCCATTATCATTAATGTCCGCCATTTCAGTAATGAATTATTTTGGTATGGGTTTAAATGTAATGGTATTGAGTGGCCTTGCGATTGCATTAGGAGAGGTTGTGGATGATGCAATTATTGATGTGGAAAACATATTTAGACGCTTAAGAAAAAATAAACTTGAAGCTAAACCGAAGCCTGTTTATCAAGTTGTATTTGATGCCTCAATGGAAGTGAGAAAGTCTGTTGTATTTGCAACAATCATCATTGTATTAGTCTTTATGCCATTACTTTCATTGTCGGGGGTTGCTGGAAAGCTTTTTGGCCCACTTGGAATTGCTTACATATCATCCATCATCGCATCATTATTTGTCGCATTAACTGTCACCCCTGCCCTGTCATTCTTGTTACTTGGAAATTCTGAATTGAAATCAGAAGACTCACCACTGATTAAAGTAATCAAAAACTATTACGAAAAATTTCTTAGGGCGATTGAAAAAAAATCTAATGTCATTATTTTTACATCAATACTTGTGATCACTCTAGGTTTATCACTCCTTCCATTTTTTAAGACACAATTTATCCCGGCGCTTCACGAGGGTCATTTTATTATGCACATGACAGCCCTACCTGGCACCTCAGAAAAAGAGTCTATTAGGATTGGGAATTTAGTCACGGAAAAGATAATGGCAATTGAAGGCATTAAGTCAGTAGCCCAATGGGTTGGAAGATCGCCTCTTGGAGCGGATACTTTTGGTACCCACTACAGTGAGTTTGAAATTGAGCTTGAGCAAGCGGGTGGCCCAGAACAAGATGAGATACTTAGTGATATCAAAGAAATCGTGCATGGAGGGTCTGATCGTGGCATCAATAATCCAAACGGTTTTGTTGGAGTAAATTTTGCAATCAATACCTTTTTAACGGAAAGAATTGAAGAAACAATCTCTGGATACAATGCATCAGTTGTCATAAATTTATTTGGTAAAGAGGCTGATGCGCTTGATAGAGACGGACAAAAAATCGCTAACCTTCTAAGCAGTATAAAGGGAGCGAATGATATTATGTTGCAATCACCCCCTGGAACACCCCAGGTATCGATTAGACTAAGAACAAGCAAACTTGCTGAATATGGAATAATGAAGTCAGATGTCTTAGAAATTATTAGGACAGCTTATGAAGGTTATCCTGCGGCCACAATATATGAAGGGATGATGCCTGTGACAATCTCAGTTACAGTAAACCATTCATATCGTGACGACATACTAGACATTCAGAGCTTGCCTATTAGAAGCTCGACCAATCAAATTGTTAAGCTTGGAGAAATTGCTGATATATCGCAAGAAAATGGCCGCTCAAAAATATTGCATCAGGATGGTAAGCGTGTTCAAACAATCACAGCAAATATAGACAGCAGAGACATAGATAGCTTTAATAATGAACTTAAGATTAAGTTGGCTGGCCTAGGATTGCAAG
>JABMNG010000038.1 GCA_013205275.1 Methylophilales bacterium
AGCCGGACCAGTATCGTGGAGCCTTAAATCCTCACTATACAAAATACCAACTTTTCTCATGTTGTCATTTGCATATACAAATGAATGAAATAATAGGGCTAGAATGAGTAGGGCATTTTTATTTAAAATTCTATTTATTATCATAAATTTAATTATATTAATTAAACTATATTATTAACTAATTAAGCTGTATTAACCTAATAGGTATTTAATAAATGCAAGAATCCCTAATACGTAGAATGCCGTACCCAACGCACAGCGAAACAGGGTATGCCATTTACAGCCACATTGTTTGTTATTTTCCATCACTTATCCTCTCTGTTATTGTTACTATAGTTCGTATAATGTATATTATGTAAAATTAAGTATATTACTGCTTAGCGGTAAGCAAATCATTGGCCCCTATCTCTCTTGCAATACGTTGACCATTATTAAGGTATAAAGTAGATTCCACATCCTTATTCATAGAACGATAAATAACAGACTGCTCAATTAATGCCCTAGCCTCAAAGTACTTACCACCATTAACCTTCGCGAACTTCTCGAGACTCTTTAATGTAGTTAGTGCCTTCTCTGGATGACCATCGCCAGCATGGTATGTAGCTAGATTAATTATGGCTTCAGCATACTCGTTAAGTTGACCAGTTTTTTGATACATATTTGATGATTTAACAGCATATTCAACGGCGTTTGAATATTTCTTACTCCTGAAGCTTGCTGTTGCGAGTGCATTGTATGAATCTGCTCTTTCAGAGTCGTTGTTAGCTATCAAAACCGACTTAGCAAGGTAGTCAATTGCATTAAAATAGTCTCCAAGGGCCATGTCATTAAGGCCTAATTCATAAAAAAATTTCTGTTCGATCTGCATATATTTGCTATTGCCAAGTTTTGCAGTAGCCAAGCCTTTAGATAAGGTAGCTGAAGATGCTTTTAGATCCTGACTATCACGCTCCGCAATAGCTTTATATAGCATTGAGTACATCTGATCAGCCTGTAACTCTGCATTCTTCTCGCTTTCGGTGAATGATTCAATGGCTCCTTTATAGTCCTTTAGTTGGTATTTGGCCTTTGCAGCGCAAAAATTACTATCGTATGCGTCTGCAAGATCCTTTGCTGCTACGATTGCATCTCTTGGCTTACCATTAGCTAGATGTTCCTCGCATAAATTTTTATTATTATAAGCAAATATACTGTTTATAAATAGTATATTAAATATTAATATTAATGTAATTTCTCTCTTCATTTTTTGCGTTTTTCCTTTGTTAACTCAAGCAATTTCTCTTCATCTATGACTTTGACACCGAGTGAGATTGCATTATTTAGCTTACTTCCAGACTCCTCACCGGCAACTAGGTAACTGGTATTTTTTGACACACTCCCCGTCACTTTTCCTCCGCAGCTCTGGATCAATTGTTTTGCTTCGTCTCTTTTTAGGTTTTTTAGTGTTCCAGTTAGGACAAATGTTAGGCCACTGAGTTCAGAGCTCTTATTATGCCTTGTGCTTTCGATTGGATCCCAATTTACGCCATTATTTATCAAGTCATTGATTAGCTCAATATTAGCGTTTTTAGAAAAATATGCATGGATCGATTTTGCGACGGTTGGGCCAACATCATCTACCGCCTCAAGCGATTCCACGTCTTGCTTAACTAAACCGTCAATACTTTTGTAGTGCTGTGCAATATCATTCGAGGTTGCTTCACCTACATTTCTTATACCTAAGGCATAAATAAACCGGCCAAGGGTAGTCTTTTTGGACCTTTCTATAGATCTTATTAGGTTATCTGCTGATTTGTCTGCAAATCTTTCAAGCGCTGTGAGCTGCTCTTTGTTAACTTTATAAATATCCGAAAATTTATTGATAAGATTTGCTTCGATTAGTTGGTCAATGATTTTTTCTCCAAGGCCATCTATATCCATTGCTTTTCGTGAACTAAAATGCATTAATGATTGCCTTTTTTGTGCCTTACAGGCCATACCGGAGTTACATCTTAGGACGGCTTCACCTGTCTCCCTTATTAGAGGGGAATGACATACGGGACAAGTTGTTGGCATTGAAAATTTTTTAGCATGGGCTGGTCTTTTCTCATGAATTGCACTAATAACCTCAGGCACTACGTCCCCTGCTCTCCTAACCAAAACATAATCACCGATTAATATGTCTTTACGTCGCATTTCGTCTTCGTTGTGCAAGGTCGCATTAGTAACAGTGACTCCTGAAACAAATACTGGCTTTAATCTTGCAACGGGTGTGATGGATCCAGTTCTTCCGACCTGAACTGTAATGTCTAATATCTCTGTCTCCGCCACTTCTGCAGCAAACTTATGGGCGATGGCCCATCTAGGAGCCTTTGATACGAACCCTAGCTCGTCTTGAAGATTTAGTGAATTAACTTTATAAACTACGCCATCAATATCGTAGGGTAAGTTTTTACGAATTTTTTCGATATAGGCGTAATAGTCCATAAGTTGGGAAACCCCAACAACAGTTCTTGATAGATCGGATACGGGTATTTGCAACGACTTAAGGATTTCAAGTCCTTCTTCCTGACTTTTTATTGGTTCACTAGATTTGATACTGTAAGCATAAAACCTTAAGGGTCTATTTGCTGCAATCATTGAATCAATCTGCCTTAAGCTTCCTGCAGCAGCGTTTCTAGGGTTAGCGAATACCTTTAATCCTGAAGTCTTTTGCTGCTCATTAAGTTTAATAAAGTCATCTTTATGCATAACGACCTCACCTCGAATCTCAATTTTTTTTGGAATATTTTTGCCTACCAGTTTGAGTGGTAATGATTTAATTGTTTTAATGTTATGGGTAACATCTTCACCTGTGCTCCCATCACCCCTTGTTGCCCCTAGCCTAAATAACCCGTCAATATAATGCAAGGTAACTGCCAGACCATCAAATTTTGGTTCAACAGCATACGCCATTTCTTCCAAACCTAATTCATCTCTAATTCTTTTATCAAATACCTCTAAATCTTTTATATCGAATGCATTGCTAAGGGAAAGCATGGGGTTTTCATGTATGACCTGAGAAAAAGAGGAGCCTGCTGAACCCCCTACCCTTTGAGTGGGAGAGTCTTGTGTGACCAATAATGGAAAATTTTTTTCAATTTCAACAAGCTCTTTATAGAGTGCGTCATATTCGGAATCAGAAATTGTGGGTTCGTCCCTAATATAATAAGCATCATTGTGATCGGCTATTATTTTTTTAAGGTTTTCAATGTCTAGTTTTGCTTGATCAATATTCATTTTATGAAAAAATCTTTAAGGCAATGTCGCTTCCTGGAATAATTTTTTTAGTCAGCATCTTTTGCTCTACTTTTTTTAAGTGGACATAAACACGGCTAATATAATCATCGTCAATCTTTTTACTCCCAGCATCAACTAAAACCCCATTTAACTTTTTTGTACATTCTTTTATAAGGCTAATCATTTGATTGAATGAATGAGTTATGTTTGGCGTATTTGGTATATCCATTCTGAAAACTATCCCCTGAATATAAGACTCTTGATTAATTTGAAGAGGTTTACCCGACAAGCTTAATAACTGACAAATAATAATGTTACTATTTTCTGCATCCACAAGCTCGTGGATTAATTTTCTATTAACAATCTTTGGCTTATTAAAAAAATCTGCCAAAGCTGCCGCATGAAATGATGAATCAGATTTTGGGGTTACTTTCAAAATCAATGCTTTATCCACAGCCTCCCTAAACTCATTAAGAAGATTCGACTCCTCCTGTATATTAGAGTTAGCTATCCAGAATAAGTTACCTTCTACAACCTCATTAATTTTGGTGACATAGGCATTAAGTGATGCAATCGACTCATCAGATAAAGCGCCTTTACGAGAAGTAAGAGGCTGAACAACTAGAACTTGATTAAATCGTATTGCGTCATCCAATGCTTCTCCAGTCGACCATATCTCATTATCCTTACGGACGTAAACAGTAACGCCAGATAAATTAATAAGATCCTCTAGGAAGATATTAGCCTTACCATTTTGTATGGTCTTGATCACTATTGAGGCAACTGCCTCGGTGGCTCTGTTTATATCTTCCGGAAGATTTGCCTCAATTATCCTCTCTGAACCAGATGGTTCTGGTTGAGAATTTGGATGGGAAATAGTTTCTTTAATTTTAAATTCACTAGATTGAAATAATGGGTCATTATCATCATCTAATTGTGGGGCTGAAGAGGTTGTTAGCTTTTGTGTTTTTTTTTGATGTTTTTTTAATTGTGCCCAATTATGGATAATCATAATAATGATTACTATAAATCCAAGGGTTAGCAGTGCAAATTGAACATCATTCATAATTAATTAATCGACTAATTCCATTGTTTGAATATCTTGAAGATCCACCTCAACAATTCTTGATACTCCTGGTTCCTGCATCGTCACCCCAATCAATTGCTGAGCAATTTCCATGGTTATTTTATTGTGTGATACAAATAGAAATTGGGTGTTGACCGACATCTCTTTTACCATCTTACAGAATCTTTCCGTATTCGAGTCATCCAGAGGGGCATCAACCTCGTCCATTAAACAAAATGGTGACGGGTTAAGTTTGAACAAGGCAAAAACTAAAGCAATTGCTGTAAGTGCTTTTTCTCCACCAGACAAAAGATGAATGGTCGTATTTTTTTTCCCTGGAGGTTGCGCTACAACCTGTAAGCCAGTGTCTAAAATTTCATTGCCTAATAATTCTAACTCAGCGCGACCGCCATCAAATAGGGTTCTAAAGAATTGAGTAAAATTCTCATTAACCACCTTATAGGTTGCCTTTAGCTTTTCTCTTGTTTCTAGATCAATTTTTCGGATGGCTTCATTAAGAGTGTTGCTTGCATTTTGTAAGTCTTCCACCTGGGCCAATATGTATGTTTGGCGCTCTTGGATTACAGTTAGCTCTGTAATGGCTGCAAGGTTAACAGGTCCTAACCTTTCTATCTTATTACCAATCGTAAGTGCTTTGTTCTCAAGGTCATCAAGAGTGGTTTTTTCATCCATGCCTGCTAATAAATCTAATTCCTGATATTTAGATTTGTTTATTTGTTCACAGCATAGATCAAATTTTAGCTTGGCTTCTCTCTCATCTAGCCTAGATTGCTGTAAGGAGTCATTAAGGGGATTGATCAAATGTTGGTTTTCTAATCTACTACTTTCTAATGCCTTTAGCTTTTGTTCTTTTTCTACTAGACCCTCTCTAGCCTTTATGAGGGTTGCTTCTGCCTCTTCCTTAGCTGCAATCCTAACTTTTAAATTTATTTCAATTTGAATTAGCTCTTCATCAAGATTTGATTCTGGCTCATGAATTTGAGCCAACAAATTCTCCCTGTCTTCTGTTAGTCTCGATAATCTATCGTTAATCTCAATAAGCTTGTTGTCGGTTAGCTTAATATTAAATTCAATCTCTTGTAATGACTTCTCATCAATTGACAGTTGATCTCTTAGTTCAAAAAATAGTTTCTCACTGATAAGTTTTGTTTCTAAGGCTTTATCATTAGAGGTATTAATTTCACCCAGAGCCATTCTAAGGGCTTCTATATTGCCCTTATGGTTATCACGGTCTTGAGAAATTTCAGTTAATTTATTATTTAATTCAAGAATCTCTTTATTGATCAAATTTTTTCGATTGTTATTGACCTCGACAACATTTAATAGCTTGTTATATTCAAACGAAAATTGATTCTGAAGGCCGCCCTTTACCTTTAATCTTTCTGTGATTTGTAGGATTTCATTTTTTACGGTCTGATTAGCTTTATCAAGGCCCTCTAGTTTCAAGGTAAGCTTCTGGTATTGACTTTCAAGATCTGGAATGTCTGCCTCATAGGACTCAAGCTGTTTCATTCTGAGTAACTTATTATCTTTATTGTTGGATGGTTGACTGAGGACTTGGTAAGATCTCCCATAGATGTCGCCAGACTTAGTGACGATTGCCTCCCCTGTAGAGAGATGCTGTCTTTGCTTGCTGATATCTGAGTCATCTGCGATATATATATTGGACAACCAATCATTGAGCGTAATCGCTAATGTGCTGTCTTTTGAGCCAACAACCGTTAATGCGGAGGTTAAATTTTTGTTTGTATTATGGGTTACGTCCTTACTGTCGTGAACGAGGGTAATGGTGTAAGGAGGTCTTTTGATATTCTTAATATCTACCTCGGCTGTTTTGTAGGCTTCCACCTTGGAGCCCAGAACTATTCCAAGCGCCCTCTCCCAGCCATCCTTTATATCGATACTCTTAACTAAGCTTGTGTGATTTGTTGAGCCTATCTCGCTCAGCCACGTTCCAATTTTTTGTGGGTCAACTTCCTGTTCAATAATTTCTTTTAGAGAGCTTATTCTTACTTGCCTGTCATCAATCTCACTCTTTTTTTGATTGCAGTGATCTTTAAGCTCATCAATTTCATGAGTAAGGGACTGACTTTTTACAGTCATTTCCCCCAGGAGATTTTCATCATCTTTTATTTCGACCTCTACTGAAGACAGCTCGCTGGGTTTTTTAATCTCTTCAGTGCCGGAGATTAAAACCTTTAATTCCTCTTCTAAGTTTTTTATACGGAGGGTAAGTTCGGAGATATTATTTTCAATGAAATTGACCGCAGTTAATGAAATGTTTAATTTTTCTGTTGATGACTGTAATTCAATACTTATGTTCTGATATTCATTGGCGGCAATTTTGTTCGAGGATTCTGCTTCCTCAAACTTTGATCGTAAGTTGTTTAGTAACTCTCTTGCCGTATGACTTTTTTGTTTTTCAGTGTTAAGAAGGCTTTCATTATTAAATTTTTCATCGATAAGTTGTTGTTCGATACCAACAAGACTCTGAATCTTTTCTTGACTTTGTGTCCTAAGATTTTTTTTCCGCTCTATTTTTTCTTTAAGATTGGTTAATTTATTTTCGCCATCACTAACCAAAGAATTTTTTTCATAAAAATTAGCCTGGGCTGAATTAATTGTATCAGTTGCTTGATTGAATTCTTGACGGGTCTCTTCAACATTCTTTTCAATGGAGGTTAAGAGGCTGCTTTGTTTCTCTAGTAGTAATGTTTTTTGCTCCACCTCTTCTTTAATTGAAATCCAGTATTTATCTGCAGATTGTTTCTTGTTGACCCATATCTGCGCATTTGTAAGTGTAAGATTTTCATTTAAGTCGTTATGTTTTTTAGCGGCCTGGGCCTGTGATTCTAGCTTTGAAATTTGTTGGTTTATTTCGCGCAAAAGGTCTTGGACGCGAGAGAGATTATTCCGGGTATCCCTTAGTCTAAACTCGGTTTCCTTCCTCCTTTCTTTGTACTTACTTACTCCAGCAGCCTCTTCTAAGAAGCTCTTTAGCTCTTCTGGCTTTGCCTCAACAATTTGGGAGATAGTATTTTGTCCAATAATGGCATAACCCCTTGTTCCTAATCCTGTTCCTAGAAAGAGGTCCGCAACATCCTTCCTTCTAACGGCGGTATTGTTTATTAGGTAGGTTGAGCCCTTGTCCTTCTCAATGACTCGTTTTACAGATATTTCACTGTAGCTTGACCATTCAGCTGGTGCCTGCCCTAATCTATTGTCAAAAATTAATTCAACGCTTGCTCTAGATAATGCCTGACGAGAGTCGGTGCCACTGAAGATAACGTCATCCATTGACCCCCCTCTTAATTCCTTGGCAGAGGATGCCCCTAGTACCCACTTGACGGACTCCATAATGTTTGATTTTCCACAGCCATTTGGGCCCACTATGCCTGCAAGTTGACCGTCTACAAGAATGTTCGTAGGGTCTACAAATGTTTTAAAGCCGGCAAGTTTAATTTGTCTAAGTTTCATGTATTAATTGAATTATGTGAGGAAAGTATTTCTTCAAGCTAGTATAATGAATCTTTTTTTAATATTAAATATTTATGAAATCGCAATCACTCGGTCAAAAACCAACTGCTCAGCCCTCAAAAGACCTTGAGGTATTTGATAATCCAAACCCATCAAGAGACTTTCATATTCATATGCAGATCCCTGAATTTACCTGTTTGTGTCCTAAAACAGGTCAACCAGATTTTGCTACGCTGTACCTTGATTATATCCCCGATAAACGTTGTGTGGAACTAAAAAGTCTAAAACTTTATATCTGGTCATTTAGGGATGAGGGTTGCTTTCATGAGGCGGTTACTAATCGGATTCTTGATGATTTGGTGAACGCTACAAAGCCAAGATACATGAAATTAACTGCAAAGTTTTTTGTCAGGGGTGGCGTCTTCACAAATATTATTGCCGAATACAGAAAAAAGGGTTGGAAGCCACTTCCAGCAATCAATTTAGGGCAGTTTGAATCACAATCTAATTTTCGTGATTAGTTAAGAGTTGTTGACACTCGCTTTTTAGGTCTTTAATATCACTCCTCCAGACAGTGGGGGTATAGCTCAGCTGGGAGAGCGCTTGCATGGCATGCAAGAGGTC
>JABMNG010000002.1 GCA_013205275.1 Methylophilales bacterium
AAAATATTTATCTAAGTGGGTAAAGGCATTAGGCCAATTCTTTTACAAGTATATTGATATTAATTTAATTGACCATTTTATGGTTAATGGAACTGCAAGGGCTGTAAATTATCTTTCTAGAACATTGAGAGCATTTCAATCTGGATATATATATCATTATGCTTTCATAATGATTCTTGGATTATTCTTATTAATTACCTTTTTTGTGAAATTATAGATGATGAATAACTCTATACTTTCGCTGTCAATATGGACGCCAATACTTTCTGGTTTTCTGCTGCTTATATTTTCAAAGTATATAAGCGGCAAACTTACTAAGTCATTACCTCTCTTTGGTGGATTAATTTCATTTTTTATCACAGTTCCCTTGTATCAAAAATTTGATTTAACTTCTCCCCACTTCCAGTTACAGGAATTTTATCACTGGATTCCACTATTTAACATTAACTACCATCTAGGGGTCGATGGTTTTTCTGTCCCTTTAATACTCCTTACAAGCTTAATGACATTAATTGTCATAATTTTTTCAAATCAATCCATTAAAAAGAATCTGCTGCATTACCATGCGGCATTCTTAATTATGTCAGGACTTATGATTGGTGTTTTTTCTTCGCTCGATGCAATTTTATATTATGTTTTTTGGGAGGCCATGCTAATCCCCATGTTTTTAATAATCGGCATCTGGGGAGGCCCTAATCGAGTTTATGCAACAATTAAATTTTTTCTATACACCGTTCTTGGCTCACTATTGATGCTTGTTTCATTTATATATCTTTATAATGTTACTGGTGGATTTTCAGTTTATGATTTTTATGATGCCCCATTATCATTACCAGTACAGCTCTTTATATTCTTTGCTTTCTTTATGGCATTTGCCGTTAAAATTCCCATGTGGCCTCTTCATACCTGGTTGCCAGACGCTCACGTTGAAGCGCCTACAGGAGGTTCCGTTATATTGGCTGCCATTATGCTGAAATTAGGTGGGTACAGCTTCATAAGATTTGCGATGCCTATTGCGCCAGACGCTACAGTTTTCCTAAAGCCAATTCTGATAACCTTGTCGTTAATAAGTATTGTTTATATTGCTTTGGTTGCATTGGCTCAAAAAGACATGAAAAAATTAATTGCATATTCCTCAATCTCTCACATGGGCTTTGTGACGCTAGGTTTATTTTTATTAACGCCATTAGGAGTTGAGGGCGGCTATATACAAATGATTTCTCATGGATTCATATCTGCCGCCTTATTTATTTGTGTTGGTATTTTATATGATCAAATGCATACACGTGAAATAAGTCATTATGGTGGTGTTGTCAATAAAATGCCTTTACTGACCGCTTTTGCTGTATTTTTCGCGATGGCTAATTCTGGATTGCCTGGCACATCAGGTTTTGTAGGGGAATTTATGGTAATCATGGCGGCAGCCAAGGAAAATTTGTTAGTTGCTTCGATTGCGTCCCTAACGTTAATTTTTGGTGCAGCTTACTCTCTGTGGATGATTAAGAGAGTTTTTTATGGGAAAGTGATCCATCAAAGTGTTAATAAGCTAGTTGATATTAACTCAACACAATTTTTTATATTATCTGTTCTACTATTTCTAACCTTAGCTCTTGGGATTTATCCTAAATTTGTTTCAAACCTGTCTAATGTTTCAGTCGAACAATTTATTCAATACATGAGTGTTTCGAAGCTACCAATAATATGATAGATATAGGCTCACATTTATTAGTTATTCTTCCGGAATTAATCATTGCGATTATGGCGATGGTTGTCCTGCTTGTAGACCTTTACATAAAAGATAGTGACCGATCATTTATTTATAGCCTCACTCAGCTTAGCCTATTAGCCGCAGGTATTGTAACTGCTGGCTTCGGTTTTCAAGAATCAAGGCTCGCATTTAATGATATGTTTGTTAGTGATAGTCTTTCCTTGTATTTAAAGTCACTTAGCTATGTTTCACTCTCAATCGCGTTAATTTACAGCCGAAATTACTTAAAGCAAAAAAAATTATGGACCGGTGAATTCCTCTCTTTAACCTTATTTTCTTTGCTAGGCATTATGCTAATGATTTCAAGTCATCATTTACTTGTTATTTATATGGGCTTAGAGCTTCTTTCATTATGCTTATATTCATTAGTAGCACTCCATCGTGATAATTTAAAAGCGTCTGAAGCCGCCATTAAATACTTTATATTGGGAGCGCTAGCTTCAGGCTTATTGCTTTATGGCATGTCTATGCTTTATGGTTTTTCGGGTTCCCTAGATATTTCAGTGATTGCCTCATCAATTGCACAAAATAATATTGAGCCATCGTTATTAATTTTTGGCCTAGTTTTTATAGTTGTCGGCATTGCTTTTAAATTAGGTGCAGTCCCATTCCATATGTGGGTTCCAGATGTATATCAAGGCGCACCTTTACCAGTAACCATGTTGATTAGTTCCGTCCCAAAATTTGCTGCTGTGGGCATGGCTGTCAGATTGCTTTATATAGGGCTTGATGATATTTCCAGTGATTGGCAGCAAATGTTGTTGATCATGGCTTTATTATCTATGGCCATTGGTAATATCACTGCGATCGCTCAAACAAACATTAAAAGAATGTTGGCTTACTCAACAATCTCTCACGTAGGATTTATCTTACTCGGGTTTATGAGCGGCTCAATTAATGGAGTTGGATCTGT
Source organism: Methylophilales bacterium (assembly GCA_013205275.1). Classification (GTDB taxonomy): domain Bacteria; phylum Pseudomonadota; class Gammaproteobacteria; order Burkholderiales; family Methylophilaceae; genus BACL14. Next base: position 2,682 of record JABMNG010000002.1, read on the forward strand.
TCTCTTTTATGTAGCTTGCTATGTATTGATGACTTTAGCCGCCTTTGGATTATTAATTGCAATTTCAACAAAAGATTCTGATATTGAATTAATTGATGATTTAAAAGGACTTAATTCAAGAAATTCATGGGCTGCTGGAGTCCTTATGATTACCATGTTGAGTATGGCAGGAATTCCTCCTACCGTAGGTTTCTATGCAAAATTTTCAGTGCTTCAGTCGGCGCTGAATGAGGGTTTTGTCTGGTCTGTTGTCTTTTCTGTATTAATGGCGCTTATTGGAATATATTATTACTTACGTATCATAAAAATTATGTACTTTGATGCCCCCATTAAAAAAACTAAAATTAAGGTTCCAGGCGATATGTTTTTTATCTTATCCCTTAACGCAGGAGCTTTAGTCATTCTTGGAATATCCCCAAAAATACTTATGAGCTTTGCAACTTTATCTTCATTTATTACCCTCCAATGATTAATCTATCCTTAATCCTATTTACTTTTTTGGTTGCAAATATTCCTTGGCTCTCAAACAATCTATTCGTCTTTTTCCCTATGAGTAAACCTAAGAGTATCTCGATAATTATGCTTGAGGTTATAGTTTTTTATTTCTTTTTGGGTGGCTTCTTTGTTTTTATAGAAAAACAAGTCGTGGGCAATATTCATAGTCAGGAATGGGAATTTTATATTATTACATTTTTCTTGTTCTTGGTTTTCTCATTTCCTGGATTTATATACAAGATCGTTTGGAAATAAAAGAAAAATTATTAATTGTCGGATGTGGCCAATTAGGTTTTAAAATTGGCAATGCATTGTCAAAAAATTTTGATGTGACTGGCATTAAGAGAAAGAACATTACCGACGGAGTACAGTTCAAAATCTTCGAGCTTGATATTTTTAGTGAACGATTTATTCAAACCATTCAATCCATTAATCCTCACTATATTGTTTATGCAACAGCCGCAGATAATCAAAGCGAGGAATCCTACCAAAATGCCTACGTTAACGGACTGTCTATCTCTATTAAGGCGGCAATGGCTTGTTGCAATATAAAGCATTTCTTTTTTATTTCCAGCACTCGTGTTTATGGCCAGAAATCAGATGAAAATTTGTCCGAATTTACTCTCCCAATACCGAGTGATTTTGGTGGAATAGCCTTATTAGAGGGTGAGACAATTTTAAGAAATTCAACTGTCCCATCTACAATCCTTCGCCTTTCTGGCATATACGGAAACAACAGAAGGTCCATGTTGAAATTGGCTACTACACCGGAGCTATGGCCAGAGAATAATCGTTGGACCAATCGCATTCATGAGGATGACGCTGTTCGTTTCCTATCATTTCTATTAGACTCTAGAAATGGTGAGACCTCTTTAGAGCCCTTATATTTATTAACAGATAATTCTCCAGCAACAGTTTATGAAGTCCTAAATTGGATCCGTTCAAAACTTAACTTTCCGGAGCACCCGATAAATGCTAAAGGGGGTTTGGTTGGGAAAAAATTAATTTCTAAAATAATTCCAGAACTCAATTTTTATTTTAAATATTCAGACTACCAGAAAGGCTACACCTCTATAATAAATGAGCATTAACGAGGCTTATATTAATTGAAGATTGATTGAATGAGTGGGGTGATATAGAATGGCGCCTTGGTATAGGCGCGTAGCTCAGCTGGTTAGAGCACCACATTGACATTGTGGGGGTCGTTGGTTCGATTCCAATCGCGCCTACCATTTTAAACATCTATCTAGATAAGTTAAAAACTTATAAAATACAGTTCTTTGAGCAAAAATTTATGCCTGATATTCGCCTTCCTGATGGTTCAACCCGATCTTATGAAAATTCCATTACGGTTGCTGACGTAGCCAGTGATATTGGAGAAGGTCTTGCACGTGCAGCGCTTGCTGGCAAGGTTAATGATTGCCTAGTTGACCTTAGTTATGAAATACAAGACGATTCAGATTTAGCAATTATTACTGCAAAAAATCAAGAAGGCCTAGAAATCATAAGGCATTCCACCGCTCATTTATTAGCCTATGCTGTTAAGGAAATTTTTCCAGATGCGCAGGTGACTATTGGGCCAGTCATTGATAATGGCTTTTATTATGATTTTTCATATAAGCGTGCATTTACCCCAGAAGACCTTGAGACTATTGAGAAGAAAATGACAGAGCTTGTTAAACAAGATCTTCAGGTCGAGAGAAAAATAATGCCTCGAAATAAGGCTATCGAATATTTCAAATCTATCGGTGAAAATTATAAAGCCGAAATTATTCAATCAATTCCTGATGAGGAAGAGGTTTCATTGTATAGCGAGGGTACTTTTACCGATTTGTGTCGAGGCCCTCATGTACCTTCTACTGGCAAGCTCAAGGTATTTAAGTTAATGAAAGTCGCAGGGGCTTATTGGCGTGGCGATTCAAACAATGAAATGTTACAGCGTATTTATGGAACAGCTTGGGCCACCAAAGAAGATTTAGCGGCTTACTTATTACAAATTGAAGAAGCAGAAAAACGTGATCATCGAAAACTTGGCAAACAATTAGATTTATTTCATATGCAAGACAATGCCCCTGGAATGGTTTTTTGGCACCCAAAAGGGTGGGCTTTATGGCTTCAAATAGAATCTTATATGCGAGAAATGTTCCAGGATTATGACTATAAAGAGATTAAAACCCCAACTGTTCTTGATAGGGCTTTGTGGGAAAGCTCTGGCCACTGGGAAAACTATCATGAGAATATGTTTACAACTTCATCTGAGAATAGAGAATATGCAGTAAAGCCAATGAACTGCCCAGGGCATGTCCAGATTTTCAATAGCGATTTACATAGCTATCGAGATCTACCCTTAAGGTTGGCCGAATTTGGCTCTTGTCATAGAAATGAGCCTTCTGGTGCTCTGCATGGACTAATGAGAGTTAGGGGATTTACTCAGGATGATGCCCATATATTTTGTACCGAAGATCAAATCAAGCAGGAAGTAATTACCTTCAATCAAATGCTCTATAAGGCTTACGCGGACTTTGGTTTTAACGATATTATTGTGATGTTATCTACCAGACCCTTGAAGAGAGTAGGGGATGATAGCGTTTGGGATAAGGCAGAAACTGCCTTACAGGAAGCATTAAATGAAACGGGTTTGGATTACAAGATTCAACCGGGCGAAGGTGCTTTTTATGGTCCGAAAATTGAATACACCCTGAAGGATAGTTTGGGTAGGTTCTGGCAGTGTGGAACAATACAATTAGACTTCAACCTTCCAGAAAGACTAAATGCGGAGTATGTGGCAGAAGATAATAGTCGCAAACGACCAGTTATGCTTCATAGGGCAATTCTGGGGTCCATGGAAAGATTTATAGGAATTTTAGTCGAACACTATGCCGGTTTAATGCCCTTATGGTTGGCCCCTACTCAAGTTGTAGCATTAAATATTTCTGATGCACAAAAGGAATACACCAAGGAAGTGATTGAAATTCTTAAGAAAAATGGCATTAGATGTGAATCAGACTTGAGAAATGAGAAGATTACCTATAAAATACGCGAACACAGCATGCAGCGCATTCCTTACTTGGTAGTATTGGGGGATCGCGAAGTGCAAACAAGACAAGTTGCCGTGCGAACCCAAAAAGGCGAAGACCTAGGTTCTATGACCATAGATGACTTTGTAATTCATCTTAAGAAGGCCATTGAATCAAAAGTCTGACTATTTAGGCCACACGGTTAGTTTTTTTATAATAGGGGATCTACTATAGCTTTAGATAAAGATGTACGAATTAATGGCGATATAACAGTCCAAGAAATTCGATTGGTTGGCTTGGAAGCAGAGCCCTTAGGAATTGTTTCTCTAGCAGAGGCCATGGCTAAAGCTGAACAACTTGAAACTGATTTGGTTGAAATTGCACCAAAAGCCGTCCCTCCAGTTTGTAGGTTGATGGATTACGGTAAGTTTAAGTACGCGCAAAGTAAAAAACTGCACGAAGCAAAAACAAAACAAAAAAATGTTCAAGTAAAAGAAATAAAGTTCAGACCTGGTACAGATGACAATGACTATAACGTTAAACTTAGAAACCTAATTAAGTTTTTAGGTGACGGCGATAAAACAAAGGTGACATTAAGGTTTCGTGGCAGAGAAATAGCCCATCAAGAGTTAGGGTTAGCTCTTTTAAAAAGAGTTCAAGCTGATCTTGAGCAGTATGGAATAGTTGACCAATTTCCAAAAATGGAAGGACGTCAGATGGTTATGGTGTTATCACCGAATAAAAAACCGAAACCAAAACAAAAAGAAAAAGCAGTAGATGAGTTGGAAAGTAAGGAAGAAGTAGAAAAGGTAGTAGTTTAAAAAATAGGAGTGATAAGGCTTAAAGGCATGCCGAAGCACCCATAACAATAAGGAGAAAAAAATGCCAAAAATGAAAACTAAAAGCGGAGCAAAAAAGCGCTTTAAATTTCTTGGGAGCGGTGCTATCAAGCGAACCCACTCTCATCTTCGTCATATCCTAACCAAGAAGACAACTAAACAAAAAAGAAATCTTCGCGGTACCGAAATTATTTCATCAACGGACGCAAAACGTGTTCGTGCGATGATGCCAACACAATAAAGGGAGACAGAGATGCCTAGAGTAAAACGTGGTGTTACCGCCAGAGCAAAACATAAAAAAGTATTATTAGCTGCCAAGGGTTTCCGAGGTAGAAGAAAAAATGTTTATCGAATAGCGAAAGAAGCTGTCATGAAAGCAGGACAGTATGCTTATCGTGACCGTAGACAAAAGAAACGTCAATTTAGAGTTCTTTGGATTGCTCGTATTAATGCAGGCTCAAGAGAGTTTGGGTTGACTTACAGCCGCTTCATGAACGGACTAAAAAAAGCTTCAGTTGAAGTGGATAGAAAAGTTTTATCTGATATGGCTGTATTTGATAAACCCGCATTTGCGAAGTTTGTCGAAATAGCAAAAACAAGTCTTGGAGTTGCATAACAGTAGTTATAAAAAAAAGGAGGCTTTAAGCCTCCTTTTTTATTAGAATAGACCTATGGAAAACCTCAAAGAACTTATAAAAGCAGCTGATCTTGAATTCTCTCAATGCAAATCATTGTCAGACCTTGATCACGCTAAGGCTAAGTATCTTGGTAAATCTGGCCCACTAACAGATGCAATGAGAGGCTTATCCTCACTACCATCCGAAGAGAAGCCGAAAGTCGGCGCTTTAATTAATGAGATTAAACAATCGATAGAAAAATTATTGTCGGATAGAAGAAAAACTATCCAAGATGATGAGCTATTTTCTCAATTACAAAACGAAACAATTGATGTCACTCTTCCCGGAAAAAAGCAGTCACAAGGGTCATTACACCCGATCACTTTATCCATGAATCGGATTCAAAATCTATTTCATTCCATCGGGTTTGATTTGGCGACTGGGCCTGAAATAGAAGATGACTTTCATAATTTTACAGCCCTTAATATCCCAGAAGCTCATCCTGCAAGAGCAATGCACGATACCTTTTATATCGATAAAACACATGTATTAAGAACCCATACCTCTCCAGTGCAAGTAAGGTATATGAAGGATAACAAACCACCTTTAAGGATTATTTCTCCTGGCCGTGTATATCGTGTTGACTCTGACGCAACACACTCTCCAATGTTTCATCAGGTGGAAGGTCTTTGGGTTGACAAGCAGGTAAGTTTTGCAAATCTTAAAAGTGTGGTGGAGGATTTTTTACAAAACTTTTTTGAGGATGAGTCCATTCTAGTTCGATTTCGACCTTCTTTTTTCCCATTTACTGAACCATCAGCCGAGATTGATATGAGCTGGAATGATGGCTGGTTAGAAATTGGTGGCTGTGGAATGATCCATCCAAGCGTCCTGTCGCAGGTGAATATTGACCCTGAAGAGTATCAAGGATTTGCTTTTGGTTTAGGCGTTGAGCGACTAACGATGATTAAATACGGCGTTAATGACCTGCGACCTTTCTTTACAAATGATGTGCGGTTTTTAAAGAAGTTTGAGAATTAACGATGCAAGTATCTAAATTATGGTTACAAGACTACTTTAAAGAATCAATTGACTCTATTGATTTAGAGAGAATTTTAACCATGGCAGGCCTTGAGGTTGATGACATCCAAAACTTTTCAGACCTTTCAGACCTCATTGTTGTGGGTGAGATTGTATCAATGGAAAAGCATCCAGATGCGGATCGATTGAATGTCTGTCAAGTAAGCATAGGCACAGATACGCCCTTGCAAATTGTTTGTGGCGCCCCGAATGCGAGAGTTGGCATTAAAGTGCCGTGTGCAACTGTTGGAACAAAATTACCTGAATTCGAGATCAAGAAGGCAAAGCTAAGGGGAGTAGAGTCTAATGGCATGCTTTGTTCAGCTAAGGAGATTGGGCTTAGTCAGGAAGCAGAAGGACTGTATGAGCTGAGCAGCGTTGTTAGGGTGGGAGAGACTATAAAAGAGGCGCTCTCATTAAACGACACCATCTACACATTGTCATTAACACCAAATCGAGCGGATTGTTTAAGTGTTATGGGAGTGGCCAGAGAAATTTCAGCATTAAGTGGCGTTCCACTTGATATAAACCCCATTAAGCAGGCAGAATCTAATTTTATATCAACACAAAAGGTTGTTGTTGAGGATAAAGTGGCATGCCCGCGTTATTGTGGTCTTGAAATAAAGGGCATCGACAATACTATAAAGCTCCCAGAAACGATATTGGCCCGCTTAGAGAGTGGTGGTATTAAATCAATCAATCCGGTAGTTGATATTGCAAATTACGTTTTACTTGAAATGGGTCAACCGCTTCATGCATTTGATCATAAGAAAATAAACGGACCAATTGTTATCAGAAAAGCAAAGACAAGTGAGTCGTTAGTATTATTAAACGATCAAGAGATAAAGTTTTCTGGCATGGAATTAATAATATCTGATGAAAGTGGCCCGTTGGCGCTGGCTGGTATTATGGGCGGCCAATCATCATCGGTAGATGTAAATACTTCTGATATTTTTCTAGAAAGTGCTTTTTTTGATCCCGCTAATATTTCTGGGCATGCCCGTTCATTTGGCTTGAGCACTGATTCATCTCACCGGTTTGAGCGCGGTGTCGATTATAGAAATACACACAACGCCCTACAACGCACAACAGAATTGATTGTTAAATATTGTGGAGGAGAGTGCTCAGATACCATTGATATCATCGCAGAGCTCCCAAATAGAAATTCCATACCCTTAAGGGTGCAAAGAGTTTCTGATATTTTAGGAGTCTCTGTAGCAACATCAGAGATACAAAATATATTAGAAAGATTGTATTTTGATGTGAAAAAAGAAGGCGTTAATTTCCTGGTCACACCCCCTAGTTATCGATTTGATATCGCAATTGAGGAAGATTTAATAGAAGAGGTAATTCGTCTTTATGGGTATGACAATATTCCCTCGATACCTCCTGTGATGCATTCAAGCATGCTTCGTTCTCCGCAATTAGAAAGAACAACGTATGCCATTAAATCAGCTTTTGCTAACTATGGTTATAACGAAGCAATCACCTATAGCTTCATTGACAAAGAGGTAGAGGCAACCCTACATGAAAACTCTAATTCGATTGAATTGCAGAATCCTATTGCCTCACAAATGAATGTGATGCGCTCAAAATTATGGGGCAGCCATTTAGAGGTTCTAAACTACAACATTAATCGTGGCCAGTCACAGTTAAGATTGTTTGAGATTGCCCCGGTGTACCAAAAAAATAAATCTTCATTTACCGAAA
>JABMNG010000003.1 GCA_013205275.1 Methylophilales bacterium
AGGTACAATCTTGATTACTTTACTGACGAGGTACTAAGCCAATATGCGACTGAAGCGGTTAACCAAGCATTAATTAATTTGGATTCAATAGCTGCGCCCGCAGGTGCAATGACTGTTGTGTTGGGTCCTGGATGGCCTGGCATATTACTTCATGAGGCCATTGGACATGGGCTTGAGGGGGACTTCAACAGAAAGGGAACTTCCGCCTTTTCTAATAAAATTGGCACTCAAGTTGCAGCAAAAGGAATAACAGTTGTAGATGACGGAACAATTAAAAATAGACGAGGGTCATTGAATGTAGATGACGAAGGTAATATTACAAAAAATACCACGTTGATTAAAGATGGGATCCTTGTCGGGTACATTCAGGATACGCATAATGCAAATCTCATGAATATGGAAGTCACAGGAAATGCCCGAAGAGAGTCATACGCACACCTTCCTATGCCGAGAATGACAAATACCTATATGCTGAATGGAAAGTACTCACCAGATGAAATTATAAGCTCTGTTCAAAATGGGTTGTATGCAAATAATTTCGGTGGGGGGCAAGTTGACATCACAAGCGGAAAATTTGTTTTCGCAGCTTCCGAAGCATGGGTTATAAAAAATGGAAAATTGACGCATCCAGTTAAAGGAGCTTCAATTATTGGTAACGGTCCGGATGTATTAAATAAAGTAAGTATGGTAGGAAATGATATGAGGCTTGATTCCGGAGTTGGAACATGTGGCAAAGAGGGACAGAGTGTTCCTGTGGGGGTGGGTCAGCCCACCTTAAAGATTGATAATATTATTGTTGGTGGTACGGGTCAATAATAAAAATTCATTCCTAGAAAAAATCACACTACAAACTGAGCTACACCATCCTTAAATGAAAAATCTACATCATGATTTTCGGTAATTGTAATAAAGATATTTTCTGGCTTAATTCCAGGATTGTCAGATAAATTCTGCACCACTTTTTTGTAGAAAGCTTGTTTTGCCTTGTTTGGCCTACCTGATCGCATTACCAGATGCATCATTACCCGATCCTCATTCCTGTCCTGGTATTGTAAACATTCCTGGTTTACTTGATGAACTACCTGATAAAGATCGTCAGTTGGGAATCCCATCGTTTCAATTACCGCACTATTAATTCCGTTAGAGACAGAGCTTATATAGTCAACCCCTCTTCCCTCTAACAATGTAATCGTAATAAATGGCATAAAAAGATTCTGGCTACTTAACTCTATTTTTGTATTCTAAGGAGCGGGTGTCAATTTCAATCTTATCTCCAGTTTCACAGAATAATGGGACCATTAATTCAAGCCCTGTATTAATTTTAGCTGGCTTCATAACCTTACCAGATGTAGTGTCACCCTTTACAGCCGGCTCTGTATAAGTGATCTCTCTTGTTAAAAAATTGGGCAGCTCTACAGAAATAGCTTTACCCTCATAAAATATGACATCACAAGGCATACCGTCTTCTAAGAAATTGAGGGCATCCTCCATGTTCTCTGCATCAACCTCATACTGATTATAATCACTGTCCATAAACACATAGGACGGCTCAGCAAAATAAGAGTATGTGACCTCTTTCTTCTCGAGAATAACCTGATCAAATTTGTCGCTGGCATTAACGACTGTCTCCATCGATGACTCTGTTAAAAGGTTTTTTAATTTCATCTTAACTACTGCAGAGTTTCTACCAGATTTATTGAACTCAGCCTTTAAAACTACCATTGGATCCTTTCCAACCATAATCACATTACCTACCCTTACCTCTTGTGCTGTTTTCATAATAAAAGCCTTATTTCGTAAATATAGAATTCGGGAATTATACTTGAAATCAATATTTCAACAATATTCCATAAGATTATTTACTGCCGTTTTTTGAGCTCGTAAGATTTTCGATCGATTATGATAGTACTGATTAAACTCATCAATATTTTTCACGAAAGCAATAAGAGAGTCTGATGACAATCGGCCGCCCGCCCATTGATTGAAAATTGATTGAATAATTTTAAAAAGCGGTTTTTTTAATTCTGAGAAATAGAATTCAACAAAAGCATCTAGCTTGACAAGATGTGTCTCAGATTCTTGGATATAGGGCTGCCAGATAAAAGGCTTTCCGCTAATAATTGCCCTTACTAAACTGTCTTCGCCTCTCACAAAATTGATATCGCAAACCGATAATAGTTGATCATAACCATCAAAGGCTATAAAGGGATAAACTATCACTTGCTTACCTCTATCTAAAGAAATATTTTGAAATTGCAACATTACCTCTGAAATATAGATTTTGGCATTGAGACTTAAATCGTCGATGATTGTTAAAAAACCGTCTAAATTAGTGTTGGAGTATGCATACATTGAAAAATTTAAGCCCTTAAATGTATTTTTATCTATAAAAAAATTTAGGTTATTTCCTGTTTTTCTAGGTAAAACCTCTTCAATTAAAAGTCCACCTGTATTTTCTGTAAATCCTGGAAAAAAGAAAATTTGATCAAGCTTCTTATTGGCGTTAATCGAAGGTTTTAGATGAAAATTATTAACCCATTGTTCGGCAGATAGGTATTCGTAAATAATATACTTAGTTTGCTGGGTAATTTTTTTAAGATAATTTTGAGGGATGCCAATGTTGAAAACATTAATAATGTAAGTTGGTATGCCTATATCATCGAAAACATAATCAATATTCCTAACCTCTATTAATTCGCTAACAAACACATTGCTTGTTATATCTAAATTGGGAAAAAATCTCTGGAGAGTTTTATTAAACTCTGTATATAAAATCACAGCACAGTGATCTTGAGTTGACAGTTGATAACTTAAGCGCAAAGAAATAGCGACATCACCAAAATTATCAATTGCTCTAGAAAAAATATGCCAGACTTTCATTAATAAGACACTTTAAGAATTGAATATACTTGACTTCCACTCGCTGTCTCAACGCTGACAATATCACCGTTAGACCTACCCATCAATGATAATGCTAAAGGACAAACCCAGCTAATATTTCCTGTTGCATGATTAATCTCTTGGGTCCCCACAATTCTTACTGTAAGCAACTTATCTTTATTATCATCCTTAATCTGAACAAATGCTCCAAAAAAAACTCTTTCTTCAAGATTACTAGGATCTCTACGAACAATCTCTGCATCCTCAATATTGATAATTAAATACTTAATTTTAGAGTCAATCTGACGGAGCTTTCTTTTTCCATAAATATAGTCGCCATTTTCGCTGCGGTCTCCGTTACCAGCAGCCCAACTAACAACTTTAACTACCTCTGGTCGATCAATTCTGATTAATTGATTTAATTCTTCTTGTAACCTTTGAAAGCCTTCTGGTGTTATATAATTTTTTTTATCGCTCAAGGAAATTTGTCCAAATCGTTTATAAAGAAGGGTTACAATCTAAACCTAATGTTCAATAAATCATACAATGCCATTCTCTGTAACTCTGAAAATCAGGCTCATGATATTCAATTAGCATATAAATCACATAAAAAAAATACAATAACGCAATTACCATTAATTCAATTAATCGATCGTTGGCTCATTGAGAAATACATGGACTATTGTATGGTCAATCCGGTGGAAAAAGCATATAAAGTTCTAAATGGAGTGGAGGAAAAATTCATCTGGGAAAAGATAATTCGAGACCATTTACTCAAGAATAAAGAAATAGCTATCGCTACATCAGGGATAGATGACTTATGCAAAATGGCCATCAATGCGAATAGATTAATTACAGAACATTTAATTAGCGAAGAGGAATTAAATGAAAATATCACATATAAAGAAACCCGCTTCTTTAGTGAATGGAGAAATATATTCATTAAGTTTTGCACCGAGAAAAATCTCGCAACTAAATACAACCTAACAAGACAGTGTATTGATCTAATTAATCGAAATGGATTCGTGGTTAATGAGGATTTGTACATTATAGGCTTGGATGAAAAAAAACCTCTATATGAAAGCTTAATATTAAATCTTAGCAAAAAAAATAATGTAATAAGGCATGAATCAACACTGAATCCAAAGGCAAATGTAACAGTTCAAAGCTACGATACATACGATGATGAGATTTATGGAATTATTGGATGGATAAAAAATAAACATAAATTAAATCAGCGCCGGCTTCTAATCATGACGCCAGCGTTAGATTACCTTCAAAATAAAATCCAGAGTGCCATTAACAGAGAGATACAGCCAAATATTTATGAAAGCCTTGATAATTGCAACATAGTTTACTCAAGCTTAAGACGGCCACTATCTGTTGAGCCCATAATTAGAGCGGCGTACGATTTAATTCGCCTTAATGAGGACAGGCCTATAAGTATCAAAACTTTTAACGAATTACTTCTTTTTAGCAATTGGGTTGATAACGACGGATTTGAAGATAGGCAAAAATTTGGAGTCTATTTATTAAAATTAAATCGCCCTGAAATGACTTTGAGATCCATTATCCACCTCATGAATAACGACCCAAAAATTAAACACCTAAATCTAACAACCCTCTCAGAAGTCCTAAATATTTGCGTCAAAAATCAAAAAAAATGGACTACGAAGAGAAAAATTAGTACATGGTCCTCTCTTGTAGAGGGTTATTTATCATCAATAAATTGGTCAAATATAAACAATTTATTGTCATTTGAAATCAATAGTATAAATAATTTATATAATGTATTTAATGAGGTTAATTTAAGTATTATGGGTAAAGAAAATTTTTCATTTAATGCCTATCTTGAGCGATTTTTTTACTAC
>JABMNG010000039.1 GCA_013205275.1 Methylophilales bacterium
CCTGTGACCTTCGGGTTATTAGCCCGACGAGCTGCCAGACTGCTCCACCCCGCGATCGATTCAACGAATTTCTCGCTGACTTTACGTACATGACGCAAAGAGGGAAGACTATAGCACTAACCTCGAATTCTTGTCAATCAAATTTAGACTTTTTTACTCTGTTTCTAGGGTCTTATTTTTGACTGATACTCTCATAAACCAACCAAATCTTCTTACGACAGTATCGCAAAGAGGGCGCACTATAACACCGGTATTTATCCGGTGTCAAACATATTTTTAGGATTTATTTATTTAGTTAATAATCTGTTAATTTTTTTTACAAAACTCACCGGATCATCCAACTGTCCCCCCTCAGATAAAATCGCCTGATCGAAAATAACTGACGCATATTCATCAAATTCCTCACTTCCTGAAAGCTTTTCTAGCTTCTTAATCAGGGTGTGTTCAGGGTTTATCTCGAGGGTAGGCTTTACATCTGGGGTGTTTTGTCCAGCCGCCTTAAGGATGCGTTCCAAATTACCGGAGATGTCATGTTCGCCCACCACTAGGCAAGACGGTGAATCGGTCAATCGATGGGTGACCTTAACGTCCTTCACGCGATCACCTAAGGAGGATTTAATTTTCTCAATTAAGGTCTTCGCCTCTTCCTCGATCTTTTTCTTAGCTTCTTTTTCACTGTCTTCCTCTAGCTTTCCGAGATCTAAGTCGCCTTTAGCAATTGATTGTAATTTTTTTCCTTTAAACTCAGGCAAGTTAGACACCATCCACTCATCAACGCGGTCACCTAATAACAAGACCTCAATATTTTTCTTTTTGAAGATTTCCAGGTGAGGGCTATTCTTTGCCGCCATAAACGAGTCGGCAGTAATAAAGTAGATTGCCTCTTGTTCCGGCTTCATTCGCTCAACATAGGCCTGCAGAGAGACGCTTTGTTCGTCCGTAGCATCGTGTGTGCTTGAAAATCTTAATAGGGCTGCAATCTTTTCACGATTCGCAAAATCTTCGGCAGGGCCCTCCTTCATCACACGGCCAAACTGTGACCAGAATTTTGTATAGTCTTCGGGTTTCTTCTTGGCCATATCCTCTAAGGAAGACAAGAGTTTTTTTACCGAGCCCGATTTAATCGACTCCACCTGCTTGCTGTCCTGAAGTATCTCTCTAGATACGTTTAATGGTAGGTCATTGCTGTCAATCACCCCCTTAATGAATCGCAAATATTGTGGCATCAATTTATCGTTGGCCTCCATAATGAAGATGCGCTTCACGTAGAGCTTGACGCCCTCATTGCGCTCACGATCGTAGAGGTCAAAGGGTGCCTTGCTTGGAATGTAAAGCAAGGAGGTGTATTCCTGGGTGCCCTCTACGCGATTATGGAAGTGTGCCAAGGGCGGCTCCATATCGTAGGTCAAGCCCTTATAAAACTCCTCGTACTCTTTAGCCTTTACATCTTTTTTATTGCGCGCCCAAATAGCCGAAGCATTATTGATGGTTTCGTCTTCATCCGTCTTAATGGATTCACCGTCCTTAAAATCGGTTTTTTTCATCACGATGGGTAGCGTGATGTGGTCAGAGTATTTCTTGATAATTTCTTTTAGTCGCCAACTGTCTAAAAATTCGTCCTCATCTTTTTTCAGATGAAGTGTAATGAGGGTCCCACGGCTTTCCTTGCTTACAGGCTCCAGAGTGAACTCACCGTCTCCTTTTGATTGCCATTTAAAGCCTTCATTTTTGCCTACCTTTCTAGATTCCAGCGTCACCTCATCAGCAATAATGAAAGCGGAATAGAAACCAACCCCAAACTGACCAATCATATTCGCATCCTTGGCTTCATCTCCTGACAGTTTTGTTAGGAATTCTTTGGTGCCAGATCGCGCAATCGTGCCAATGTTGTTGATGATGTCCTCTCGGTCCATACCAATACCATTATCACTAATCGTCACAGTTCTATTTTTCTTGTCATAGTCGACATGAATTTTCAATTCCGATTGACCTTCATACAGCTTATTGTCATTCAAGGCCTCAAATCGTAGCTTATCCGCAGCGTCGCTGGCATTTGAAATCAACTCTCGAATCGCAATTTCTTTATTGCTGTAGAGCGAATGGATCATCAAATGAAGTAGCTGCTTAACCTCGGTTTGGAAATTCATGGTTTCTTTTTGTTTTGACATGGGTGGTATTCCTGAAAAAAATTAATAAATATGTATTCCCCTATAGTGGGGGTTGTTTTAAAAATTTCAATGCTGATTAAGTTTTTTAGAGGTGCTTTAGGACGTGGCTGGCTGCCAGGAACCCAAATGTCGCAGTGACATTAAGGGTGGAGCCGTAACCTGAGCAACTCAGATCGGACGACACACTTTCTCCCTCACAAACAACCGGCCTGGTCATGAGCTCATCTGAAAAGACAGTGGGGATGTTATACAAAATAGTTTTCGGTAAGTTTTTTTTATTGAAATGCTGGCGAATACGCGACAGGAGCGGGTCGCCGTGAGTTTTCTTTAAGTCGGCTAATTGAATCTTGGTGGGGTCTTTTTTTCCGCCTGCCCCACCGGTCATCACGAGTTGAATATTGTGCTCTAAACAATGCTCAGCTAATTGAATTTTGATCAAGGTTTGATCAATTGCATCGATCACAAAATGGTGGTCGCTGGTAATATGTTCCGCAACATTCTCTAGGGTTAAGAAGTCATCCACGACAATGACATTAGCCTCAGGGTTAATCGACAAGGCTCGGTTACGCATGGCCCCAATCTTGGAGGCACCCAACGTTTCTTCCACGGCATGAATTTGACGGTTTATATTGGACTCTGCAATGTGGTCCATGTCAATCAGTGTAATCGCTCCAACCCCATGCCTCACTAGTGACTCAGCCGCCCAGGAACCCACACCGCCAATTCCAACCACACATACATGGCTCCTTTGAAAAACATCAAACCTCTCTTGGCCAAAAAGTCTAATGACCCCACCAAATCTGCGCTCTTTGTCAATGGGCATTTTTATTGGGTCTCTAGAATTACAAAAGCTACAGCAATATTTTTCTCGTCTGAGATCGATAAATGGCAGCGATGGATATTTTTTTCTTGGACCAATACTTTTAGCTTGTCGTGGTATTTTAAAAGAGGCTTGCCTAGATCGTCATGGATGACTTCAATTGATTTCAGATTAACATCACCACGGAGTCCTGTGCCAAATGCTTTCGCGAAGGCTTCTTTGGCCGCAAACCTTTTCGCCAGAAAGTTTTCTTTCGACTTTACATCCTTGTACGCTAGCAATTCATGAGCGGTGAGAATTTTTTCGGCTAGTTTTTGGCCGTGTTTTTTGAGTGCTAATTTAATTCGACTAACCTCAACCACGTCTGTTCCAATCCCGTAAATCATCGGCTGGCGCATTGCATTATAATCTTCTTCATCTCACGAACAGCATTTTCCCAACCAACAAACAGGGCTTGAGCAACAATGGCATGACCAATATTAAGCTCATCGATCCCCAGCAGAGATGCTATTGGCTGCACATTCTGATAGTGCAGCCCATGTCCGGCGTTAACGATCAGACCTTCGGACCGAGCATAGTTCACCGCCTCCGCAATGATTGCTAATTCCTTGTCTTGCATGTCCCCCGGCCCATGATCCGCATAATGCCCGGTATGAATCTCAATGACCGGGACCTTCATCAGGACTGCTTTTTTAATTTGAGCAATATCCG
>JABMNG010000040.1 GCA_013205275.1 Methylophilales bacterium
ACGCTCAAATTGAAACTGGTCACCAGACGCGACTGACAGGCAGTTTTCTTCGAGCTTGACTGAGACTGTGGACAGTGAGTTAGGATTTAAGTCGTCGAGGTAGTTATCAGTTTTACTGCCAGGGTGATCTTCCTTAAACAGTCTGTCATATTGATTAACCTGAGCATCAATTGCATGCTTCGCAGACAGCCAATGGATATTACCCTTAACCTTAATGCTATTTGCCCCCTCTGTTCCAGACTTGGTATCGGGTAAGTAGTCACAATAAACCACCGAGACATTGCCTTCAGGGTCTCGATCAAAGCCGGTGCAGCTGACAACGTAACCGTAACGGAGCCTGACCTGGTTGCCAGGGAAGAGCCTAAAATATTTTTCAACCGGCTCGGCCATAAAGTCTTCACGCTCAATCCATAGCTCTTTCGTCAGCTTGAGGGTGCGTTTGCCTAGGGCCTCGTTAAGCGGGTGGTTCGGTGCAAAGCAATCTTCCTCTTGGCCTTCCGGATAGTTATTGATGATCAGTTTGATCGGGTCAAGCACAGCGACACGCCTGGGTGCTGAAATATTCAACACCTCCCTCATGCAGTCCTCGAGGGTGGCATAGTCTATCCAGGAGTCAGCCTTCGACACCCCGATGCGCTCTGCAAATAATTTAAATCCCTCTGGCGTGTAACCCCGACGACGTGCACCGACCAGGGTAGGCATCCGCGGATCGTCCCAGCCACTGACATAATTTTGCTCGACGAGCTCAATCAACTTCCTTTTTGAGAGAACCGCATACGTCAGATTAAGCCTTGCAAACTCATACTGCTTAGGAAGGGGGTCGCTAAAAAATTCATTTTCCTTAAGGCGCTTTAAGAGCCAGTCATAGAAAGGCCGTTGGTCTTCGAATTCCAGTGTACATATTGAGTGGGTGATGCCCTCTAAGGCATCCTCAATAGGATGGGCAAAGGTGTACATCGGGTAGAGACACCAAGCATCCCCTGTGCGGTGATGATGGGATCGCTTAATCCGGTAAATAGCAGGGTCGCGCAAATTAATGTTGGGGGACGCCATATTAATTTTGGCCCTAAGCACCATCGAGCCATCAGCGTGTTGGCCTGCCCGCATTTCCTTGAACCACTGCAGGTGTTCTGAGGCGGGCTGATCTCGCCAAGGTGAATCTGTGCCGGGTGAAGTTAACGTGCCACGGTTTTCTCTTATCTCATCGGCCGTTTGTTTGTCGACGTAGGCATAACCGGATTCAATCAGGGAGAGTGCCGCCTGATACATTGACTCGAAATAGTCACTGGCGTAGTAGAGGTTTGTTTCGTCGTTGAACTTCCAGTCAAAACCCAGCCATTTAACGCTGTCAACGATGCTGTTTACATACTCTTGATTTTCC
Source organism: Methylophilales bacterium (assembly GCA_013205275.1). Taxonomy (GTDB): domain Bacteria; phylum Pseudomonadota; class Gammaproteobacteria; order Burkholderiales; family Methylophilaceae; genus BACL14. The sequence continues at coordinate 1,382 of JABMNG010000040.1, forward strand.
TTTTCTGGGTTGGTGTCATCAAATCGAAGATGGCATGCCCCTTTGTAGTCTTGAGCCAGGCCAAAATTTAAGAAAATGCTCTTGGCGTGACCGATATGAAGATAACCATTCGGCTCAGGGGGGAACCGGGTCCGAATCTTGGCGACGTCATTATTGCCTGACGAATGATGTTTGGCGTCCCCTGGGGTGCCGGCCCACTTTTTGTTTTGGTAGAGGCCCAGCTCTAAATTTTTTTCGATAACCGCGCGAATAAAATTTGAGGATGGTGGATTGGTTTTGTTTGAGTTTGTCATAATTTAGCGATTATTTTACACCGATATAGGGGAATTATTGATGAAAAATCCCGTGGTATGATTCATATTATTTAAGTAAACTAAATCACCTTGACCCCACTTATTTTTCCAGTGATCGCCATTCTGTCCGACGGTAAGTTTCATTCCGGAGAGGTCATGGCCCAGCATTTTAATGTTTCGCGTGTGGCTATTTGGCATGCGATAACCGAAGCAGAAAAGCTTGGCATAAATATCTTTTCTGTGAGAGGCAAGGGCTATCGTTTAACGCAACCACTCACCCTGCTAGAAGAAGTTAAAATAAAACAATTGATTGGTGAGACCGCTAACTGGTTTAACGTTAAAGTCCTCGATGTGGTTGATTCAACTAACAGCTTCCTGATCAAGGAGGCAGCCACAGGCTACCCCCACGCGTCCTGTGTTGCGGCAAATATCCAAACACACGGCAAGGGGAGGCGGGGCCGTCAATGGCAATCGGCCTTAGGTGAGAGCCTTACCTTTTCATTTCTTTGGCGATTTACCCGAGGCGCAGCAGGTTTGTCTGGGTTAAGTTTGGTGGTGGGCGTCGCACTTATTAGGACCCTAAAGAAACTGAATATTCATCAAGCTTTAGTGAAGTGGCCGAATGATATTTTGGTGGGGGTGGACGGACAATACCGAAAGCTAGCGGGTATCCTAATTGAATTACAGGGAGATACCGACGGACAAAGTGCCGCGATTATTGGTGTTGGAATCAACCTTAACCTATCAAAGAAACAGACGGCCAAGATTGACCAGCCCTCAATTGATATGCAGACACTTCTTGGCGAAGCAGTTGACCCCAATCTTTTCTTGGCCATGATTATTAAAGAGCTTTCAGGCGTTTTATCCTTATTCGAAAATGATCAATTTATTCCCTTTAAAGAAGAGTGGTTGAGCTACCATGCGTTCCAGGACAAGCCGATTTCGATTACACTAGGAAGCTCTGAGGTAATTCAAGGGAGACCTCAGGACGTAAGCGATGAAGGCTCCCTAATTGTTATGACCGACAAGGGGCTTAAAACATTCTCCTCTGGTGAGGTCACTGTGAGAGGCACATAGCTGTGTATCTATTGATTGACATTGGCAATACCCGAATTAAATGGCAGCAGCGTGATGACGACAGCATTTTAGTGTCGGGGGCTATTTTGGTCGAGAATTTTATGGATATAGATTTCTTGCATCTCACGGATGTTAAAAAAATTCTTATCTCCAACGTTAACCATTCCGTTGTTCTTGATAAAGTTAAAAAAAGTTTAGTGCATTTTAATTGCCCTATTATCGAGGCGACCCCGGAATCGAATCCCTACCTTATTAATGACTATGAAGTACCTAAGACATTAGGGGTCGATCGTTGGCTGGCCGCACTCGGGGCGTGGAGGCTTTACCAAAAACCGCTCATAATAATTAACGCCGGGACCGCGATCA
>JABMNG010000041.1 GCA_013205275.1 Methylophilales bacterium
CTGCACAAGGCTTGGAAAAAGGTAGTAATTGAGACCACCTTCCTCAAATCCAAAGCTAAAATATTGGATATAGCTGCAGGAACGGCTGATCTAACATTATCATTTGCTAACGAAAAAAAAGATTATGAAATTTTTCATACAGATATTAATTACTCAATGCTCAAAGAAGGTAAAAAAAAGTTAGTTAATAATGGGAAGATATTACCCAGTATTGTATGTGATGCGGAATCACTTCCGTTTCCTTCAAATTATTTTGATTGTGTCACAGTTGGCTTTGGCTTGAGAAATATGACACATAAAGAAAAAGCACTATCTGAGATGTACCGCGTATTAAGCCCTGGTGGAAAATTAATAATATTAGAGTTTTCAAAAATATGGGGGCCATTACGTAAGGTCTATGATCTCTTCTCCTTCAACGTTGTGCCCAAGTTAGGCAAGTATATTGTGAATGACGAGGAAAGTTATAGATATTTAGTTGAGTCAATTAGGATGCATCCAAGCCAGGATGAACTTAAAAAAATAATGATAGCTGAAGGATTTGAAAATGTTAGCTACCTAAATTTGAATGCAGGTATCGTTGCAATTCATAAGGGTTATAAGTTTTGATTGCTAAAATAAAATCTAAATTAATCAACCATCTTCTTGGTCAAAATGATTGGATGCAAACTAAGCTAAAGCCCTACTCTGGCAAGTTAATTTCACTAGAGATAGATTCATTAATAATAAAGCTTGTAGTTAATGATCAAGGGCAGCTAATATTAAGCGAGGCCAATGGGTCTCCTGATGCATCAATTCAAATGAGCCTCACAAGCTTTATCCAATTAGTGACTCAAAAAAAGAAAATGGGAATCACGGTAAAAGGTAATCTCGATTTTGCTCATGACTTCTCGATTGTCATACAAAGTCTTCAGTGGGATATCGAAGAGGACTTAAGTAGATTTATTGGAGATATACCTGCAACTGAATTAACAAAAATAGGTAAAGTATTTCTTAAGCACTCAAAAAATAATATACGAAATCTGGCTGAAAACTTTATTGAGTTTTGGCAGGAAGAGAATAAAATTTTATCGAAGACTAATGATTTGAATGATTTTTACCGTCAAGTCGACAAGCTCACTGAGGATGTGGATAGAGTTGAAGCGAAAATAAATAGCCTTATGGGTGAGGTATCAAAATGAACGTATTACGCTTTTTTTATATTATTTATATTGTTATCAAATTTAGGTTAGATGAATTTGTCGATTCAAAATCTATCAAAATTATACAGGCCCTACTTTTTCCAATTCGAATATTTCAACCTAACAAAATAAGCAGATCTGTTAGGTTGCGTATAGCGCTTGAATCACTCGGTCCAATATTTATTAAATTTGGTCAAATGCTATCTACCAGAAGGGACCTTCTTCCTATTGATATAGCAGACGAACTAGCGAAACTTCAAGATCAAGTGGCCCCATTCGACTTTATTATCGTTAAAAAAATTATTGAAGACGCCTATGGTCTGCCAATTGAAAAACAGTTCTTACAATTCGAAAAGGTACCAGTTGCTAGCGCTTCTGTTGCTCAAGTCCATTTCGCAAAATTAGTATCCGGAAAAGAAGTTGCAGTTAAGGTCCTAAGGCCCAACATTAAAACAAAAGTTAAAAAAAATCTTCAGCTACTAAAGTGGGTTGCGGCCATCTTGCAATATATATGGAAGGATGGAAAAAGACTACGTCCGACCGAGGTGGTAGAAGAGTTTTCAAGGCATACCGACTCAGAACTAAATCTTCTGTTAGAGGCAGCTCATTGCAGCCATCTTGGCCAAAATTTTAAAAATAAAAAGTTACTCATTGTTCCTGATGTTTATTGGGACTATTGTCATGAAAAAATTATGGTAATGGAAAGAATGAATGGGATTCCAGTAAGTGATATTGATGCACTTAAAAAAAATAAGATAGACATCCCCCTACTTGCAAAGAATGGCGTTGAAATATTTTTTACTCAGGTATTTAGGGATGGGTTTTTTCATGCAGACATGCATCCTGGAAATATTCAAGTGGCAAAAGATGGGCGCTATATAGCTATGGACTTTGGAATTATGGGGACATTAAGTGATAAAGATAAACATTATTTGGCCCGTAATTTTGTTTGCTTCTTTAAAAGAGATTACCGCGGAGTGGCAGAAGCACATATCGAATCTGGTTGGGTTCCGCCTGAAAC
>JABMNG010000042.1 GCA_013205275.1 Methylophilales bacterium
AATACGAAGCCTGCAAGAATAGTTGCTATTAACATATCCATAGTAATTGCAACGCCGTAAGCTCCTGCTAAAGCACTAGAGTTCTTAAAGATTAGGACTACTGACATAACCCCAATCATCAATATCCAGTTAATGCGTGGTAAATAAATTTGTCCTTCTTGGTCTTCGGATGTGTGTTCAATCCTCATTCGCGGAATAAAACCGAGCTGCAATGCTTGCCGAGAAACAGAAAATGCCCCTGTAATGCATGCTTGTGAGGCAATAATGGTTGCAAATGTGGCCAGAATAACTAATGGTAATGTTAAGTAGTCAGGAGCCATAAGATAAAACGGATTTTTAATGGTTTCTGGATTATTAATAATTAGAGCGCCTTGCCCGAAATAATTTAGGACTAATGCAGGAAAAACAAAGCTAAACCAGGTAATTTTAATTGGGTTCCTGCCAAAATGACCCATATCCGCATAAAGTGACTCTGCTCCGGTAACACATAATACGACAGCGCCAAGGGTAATAAAGGCTGTATTAAACTGATTATGGAAAAAATAAAAGGCGTAATAAGGATTTAAAGCATTTAAAACAAAAGGTGCTTGAATAATATTGTATATACCTAAAGCTGCCAGAGTTAAAAACCAGATCAGCATAACTGGCCCAAACATAAAACCCACCACACCAGTTCCTTTGCTTTGAGCCCAAAATAAACCAAATATAATAATAAGTGTAATTGGGATGATAAATGAATTAAATGCAGGTGTAATTAACTCAATCCCTTCAATAGCAGAGAGAACTGAGATTGCTGGTGTAATCATTCCGTCAGCATAAAACATACAGGCGCCCAACATCCCAATAGTCATGATAACTAATTTTTTTCTTTTTGTTTTAGCATTTCTATTTGCTAAAGACAATAAGGCCATAATTCCACCCTCACCATTATTATTAGCCCGCATAATAAAAGTTATATACTTTATGGATACAATCAAAGCCAAAGACCAGAATATTAGTGACAGTATTCCAAGAACATTTTCGTTGTTTAAGGCAAGAGCATTATCACCAATACTAAAAATTTCCTTAATCGCATAGAGAGGGCTGGTTCCTATGTCACCAAACACCACACCCAATGCAGCTACTGACAGAACAAATAACCCAGTATTTTTTTTATTAGATGACTTCATTTTGATTGGTCTTTTTTGTCTTTAAGGGGGGCGATAATTTTTGCCTGTGTATTACCATGATAAAATTTAATGCTAATTTTATCATCTACGGTTAAGTTTTCGCTGTTATTAATAATTTTTTTATTTTGATCAAAGACAATAGAATACCCTCTTGATAAAATAGTGGTTGGATTGAGGAGGAATAGATTTTGCTGTAACCCAGTGATTTTATTTTTATATCCTTCTAATTTCTTTTCGGCATTAAATTTTAATCTCTTTTTTAAGTTATCAATTAATTCAAGCCGCATTAGAATCTTCCGAGAGGGCGATACCAACCTTCTTTCATAGAAATCCACTTTCTGATATAAATTTTCTATCTTATCCTTAACTATATTATCCATTGTTTTTTTGTAAGAATTTATTTCGCCCAGTATCTTATCAAGACTTTCACTTATGATTTCTGCGGCAGCTGTAGGAGTTGCAGCTCGAATATCTGCAACAAAATCTGCAATAGTAAAGTCTGTTTGATGTCCTACAGCTGAAATAACTGGAATCGTTGAATTAAATATTTCAAAAGCTAAAGCCTCAGAATTGAATGCCCATAAATCTTCAATTGACCCGCCGCCGCGACACAAGATAATTGTATCAACCTCGTTTCTTTCATTAGCAGATTTTAAGGCTTTAATTATTTCTTCGGATGCAGCAACGCCTTGTACTAATGTAGGGTAGATGATAATAGATACCGATTTATTCCTTCTTTTTAGAGTGGAAACAACATCTCTCAAAGCGGCACCATCGGGAGAGGTAATAACGCCAATTGTTCTTGGGTAGGTAAGTAATGTTTTTTTTGATTCAAGATCAAACAAACCCAAAGCCTGAAGTTTAGTTTTTAATTGGTTAAATTTTTCAAAAAGTGCCCCCATGCCTGCTTGTTGAATAAACTCAATATTGAGTTGATATTCTCCTTTAGCTTCATATAGGCCAACTTGGCATTGAGCTTCAATAAGATCTCCATTTTTTGGAACCCAATTAATTTTTACATTGCTACCTCGAAACATTGCACACTTTACTTGGGCATCATTATCTTTTAATGAAAAATACCAATGTCCAGATGCTGCCGCAATGAAATTTGATACTTCACCTTTAATCCAAATAATATTGAAATTACTCTGCAGGATATTCTTCACTATGCGGTTAAGTTCTGTAACGGAGAATATTTTTTGGTCGTCAATCATTTCTTGATTTATCATGGAGGTGTTTAAATCGTTATTGATCTCATTTATAGTAGGCCAATTATATGTCTTTAATATGGAAAAATAAGCAGAACCATGAAAAATCTCTCCCCATTTTTTAAAGTAAATTTATTTGGGGCAATTATTTCACTTTTGATGATTGGATCAGCAATCTCAATCCAATTAATTTATCAATTAGAACCTTGCCCTCTTTGCATTACGCAGAGAATTATTTTTATTGTTATTGGTTTTATTTTTACCTTATTTCTTTTTATAAAACCTAACCCTTTAAGTCGTATTCTTCATTTATTGATGTTATTTACAGCTACGATTGTAGGGATTATTTTTTCTGGAAAACATATACTGATACAGGCAAAGTGGATTACAGTTCCTGCTGAATGTGGGATAGACTTAGATTATATGTTTGAGAATTTTCCTTTGTCTCAGGCAATTAATTTGCTTTTTAAAGGAACAGGAGACTGCTCAACCATTGATTGGAATTTTTTTGGAATCACTCTTCCACAATTAGCCTTTTTGGGCTACCTATTCATTATGGTGCTTGCAATTATTACTTTTTTAAAGATTAGACAAAATTGAATACCCTTGAATCTACAATAGGAAATACACCGTTAGCCAAATTACAAAGGCTGATATCAAACCCAATGGGGGAGGTTTATTTAAAGCTTGAGGGAAATAACCCTGCGGGGTCTGTAAAGGATAGGCCTGCCTATTCCATGATTTATCATGCCGAGTTAAGGGGTGAAATAAAGCCTGGGGACACCCTCATTGAGGCAACCTCTGGCAATACAGGAATAGCTCTAGCTATGGTAGCGGCTATGAAGGGCTATAAGATGATTCTGATTATGCCTGAAAACCAGTCCATAGAGAGACGACAGACTATGAAGGCGTTTGGTGCGGAATTAGTTCTAACCCCGGCCGAAGGAAGCATGGAATTTGCAAGAGATACCGCAACAAATTTAGCAGCACAAGGCAAAGGATTTATTTTGGATCAGTTTTCTAACCCAGATAATCCAAGGGCGCATTATGAGGGAACAGGCCCTGAAATCTGGAGAGATACAAATAAAAAGATTACTCACTTTATTTCTAGCATGGGCACCACCGGCACAATTGTTGGAACCTCTAGATTTTTAAAAGAAATGAATCCTTCTATCAAAATTATCGGTGTTCAGCCTGAGGAAGGCTCTCAAATTCCAGGCATTAGAAAGTGGCCAGAAGAATACTTACCTAAAATATTTGATCGCAGGAATATTGATGAGATTATTAATGTGAGCCAATTAAATGCTGAGGCCACAACACGATCTCTTGCGAAGCATGAAGGGATATTTTCAGGTGCCTCTACTGGGGGAGCCTTATATGTTGCATTAGATATAGCCAGAAAAAATCCAAAAGCAGTGATTGTTTCTATCGCATGTGATCGTGGAGACCGTTATTTGTCCACTGGAATTTTTCCAGCATAGCTGGAGGGCCAATGGATGCTGATTTGCTAGATTCGATTTTAATTACATCAATAGACCATGAAGGTAGAGGTATTGGTCATCAGAATGATAAAACCTTATTTATTGATAATGCACTAATTAATGAAACTGTTCGCTTTAAAGTATTAAAAAAGAAGAAGAATATACTTTTTGCTCGATCCGAAGAGATCATAAAGGCTTCATCTCAGAGAGTAACGCCGATCTGTACTTCATATGGGGTATGCGGGGGATGCTCTATGCAGCATTTCGAACCATCATCACAGCTCGCATATAAACAAAGAGCCTTTGAGGAAACACTTCGACATGTTGGAAATGTACGACCCGATGTTATTTTGTCACCTATATCTGGACCATCTCATTCATATCGGCATAAAGCTAGATTTCGTGTCAAGTTTGTAGAAAAAAAACAAAAAGTCCTTATTGGCTTTAATGAAAAACAGTCGCATTTTTTGACAGACATGACAGCGTGTTCTGTTATCCCATCTAAAATATCTAATTTACTTGGGCCGCTCCAGTTATTATTTGGCCAACTATCAATTAAAGATCAGATCCCTCAAATTGAGTACGCATCAAATCAAACGCGACATATTTTGGTGATCAGAATATTAAAAGAACTTTCTGATACGGACATTCGGACGCTTCAGTTATTTCAAGAGGCGAACGATATCGAGTTTTGGACCCAAACTAAGGGTTATGAGACTATCCAGCCTATTTTAGAGGTAATGAGCAGGGAAATAATTTATTCAAATACTGAGTTTGGATTAGATTTCTTTTTTCAGCCCACAAGCTTTACACAAATCAACCCATTCATTAATTTAATTTTAATTAGAAGGGCAATGGCATTGTTACAACCTAAGAAAGGCGAAGTTATTTTTGATTTTTTTTCAGGATTAGGAAACTTTACGCTACCTATAGCGACCTTTGGCAGCAAAGTACTTGGAATTGAAGGTGATAGCTATTTGGTTGAGTCTGGCATTAAAAATGCATCTAAGAACAATTTAGATAAGAATGTTAACTTCAAAAAATTAGATTTGTTTAATACTAAAAAAGATGATTTAAAGTTATTGGGAAAAGCAGATAAATGGTTAATCGATCCGCCGCGCGATGGAGCATTAAATCTTATTAATTTAATTAGTGACGACATCCAACCAAAAAAAATTGTTTATATATCATGCAATCCAGCTACTCTAGCAAGAGATGCTCATATACTGGTCACGGAGAAAGGATACAGACTCTCTAAGGCCGGTATCCTAAACATGTTTCCACATACATCCCATGTTGAATCGATTGCGCTTTTTGAGATTAATGAATAGAACGACTCTTCAATCATTACTCATCATCATTTTTAGCTGTTTTTTGATGTTGGGTTGCAATAATAAGCACCACTCTCAGACTGTATATTTCGGTATTGCACAAAAACCACAAACCCTAGACCCAAGATTTTCATCTGACGCAGCCTCAGAAAGGTTGAATAATCTTATTTATACCCCATTAATTTTCTTCAATGATGACTTCTCAATTAGCTCAAATATTTTAGAGGTAAATAAAATTTCAAGCAAAATATTTAGCTTTACTTTAAAAAAAAACCCACCAAAATTTCACGATGGTGAGGTTATGGGAGTTGACGATATTATTGCAACGATTAATCATTTAATTGGGCTAAAAACTTCACCTTTTTCTTATGATCTACGGGAAATTAAGCAGATAAAAAAAATATCAAATATTAAATTTGAAGTCTATTTAAGCGCCTCTGACCATAATTTCTTAACAAAGTTATCTTTTTCAATACTACCAAAATCTCTCATTGAGAAGGATCATAATTTTGCATCTAACCCCATTGGCTCAGGTCCTTTTGAATTTCTCTCTGCCAAACCTAATATAAGTGTCCGACGAGTTTTAGATGGTCAGGTTATTGAGTTTGTAGAAATTAAAGACCCAACTGTACGAGTTCTTAAGCTTGTTAATGGCGAGATTGATATACTTCAAAATGATTTACCTTTAGAGTTAATGAACTACCTGATGGAACATGACACGATTAACTGCAAATTAACAGAAGGGGTTAATGTTTCTTATATCGGATTTAACTTTAAGGATCCTTTATTAAAAAATGTAAAAGTACGACAAGCACTATCCTTAGCTATTGATCGCACCTCAATCGTAAATTATTTTTTTAATACCAAGACCCGTCTTGCAACGCAGATACTTCCTCCTGAGCACTGGGCAAGTCAAGATCTTAAAATGAATGAATATAATCCATCTAAGGCTAGAGAGATACTTAGTGAAATTTACCCAAATAAATTAATTCATTTAACTTATAAGACATCCACTGACCCCTTTAGGCTCAAAATTGCTACAATTATTCAAGCGCAGTTAGCTGATGTTGGAATTAACTTAATCATTAAAACTTTAGATTGGGGAACCTACTTCAGTGATATACAGTCAGGAAATTTTCAACTTTATGGGCTTACTTGGGTTGGTATTAGAAACCCAGAGATTTATGAGAAAATATTTTCATCTAAATTTATCCCGCCATTAGGTTTGAATCGTGGCGGGTATTCTGACCCTTCTATGGATCTATATTTGAATGAAGCTAAGATGAGCAATGATTGGTCTGATGTTATTCATACGGCCTATAAAAAAATTGGCTATATACCTTTATGGTATGAGGGAAATTTTGTGGCACATAAAAATTACATAAGTAATTTTGAGATTTACCCCAATGGAAATTGGGATGGTTTAACGTCGGTCAGGAAGGTACTATGAAATATCAGATTATAATCTCCATTAGGTCTCAAAATTTGTTATTAGTAAGCCGTCAGAAGGTCCACTACACATATAAAATTTCATCATCTATGGCTGGTAGCGGCCAATTAAAAGGAAGTTACCAGACGCCCTTGGGCCATCATATTGTTAGAGCGAAGATTGGAGATAATGCTCCTATTTTTACAGTATTTAAAGCAAGAAGGGCTACTGGTAAAGCATGGAGCCCAAAGCTCAATGATGAGTATCCTAACGAGGACTTTATTCTGAGTAGAATTCTATGGTTATCCGGAAAAGAAAAAGGCCTCAATCGCTTGGGAAATTTTGATTCTATGCAAAGATTTATTTATATTCATGGTACTAACGAGGAGAATTTTCTAGGCTCCCCAGCGTCACATGGTTGTATAAGAATGGCAAATCAGGATGTTATATCACTTTACAATCTTGTAGATGTAGGCACAGACGTATTTATTAATGAGGAGTAATTTTATCCAGAGGTTATTCTTAACCATACTTCAATTGTTAGGTATTTTTACAATTACTTTTTTATTGCTTCATCTGATACCGGGTGACCCTATTCAGGTGATGCTTGGAGAGTCTTCTTCATTAGCGGACCAGAATATATTACGCTCCCAGTTAGGCCTAGACCAACCAATTTATGCGCAACTATGGACGTCTTTATCTCAGATTGCTCATGGGGACTTTGGACTTTCAATTATTAATCAAGAGCCTGTTATTGATCGGTTGATTGTGGCAATTAAGAATACTTATAGACTTGCAGTTTTTGCTCTTTTAATTGCAATATTCGTAGGTCTTAGTGCTGGAATTTTTGCAGCTAAATATAGGGACACAATAATTGATAAAATTATTATTAACTTGAGCTTAGCATTTATTTCTGCCCCACATTTCTTTTTAGGACCGCTATTAATTTTATTATTTTCAATATGGCTAGGCTGGCTTCCTGTAAGTGGAATGACATCATCTACCTCGATTATTTTACCTGCATGTACTTTGGCATTAGGTCTTTTAGCGGTCATCATTAAAATGACAAGAAATTGTATGATTGAATTGCTCGATTCTGATGTTGTAAGAACTGCTAGAGCAAAAGGGCTTGATGAATGGGACGTCATTATCCATCATGTTTTCCGTTTAGTCTTAATGCCAATTGTAACTATTATTGGATTGCAGTTTGGGTCATTATTATCTGGAGCTGTTATTACCGAAACTCTCTTCGGATGGGAGGGGCTTGGTAAACTGCTAGTTGAATCAATACAAACTAGAGATTATCCAATAACTCAAGCTTGTATTTTTATTATTGCATTATCTTATATTGCCATTAATTTATTAACTGAGTTTATGTATGGATTAGTAGATCCTAGAGTAAGGTTAAAGTGATATGAATGTATTGGCTAAAATTATAATTATATTTTGGATTTCAGCTTTCCTGGTCAAATATTTTCTGGGTGGCAACCCTTACCATATGGATCTTACTGCTATTCTTTCAGCCCCAAACTCAGGAGATTGGTTTGGAAAAGATGATTATGGTAGATCTATATTCTTTAGGCTCATAGATGGATTTAAGAACTCGGTTGAAATTATTTTTTTTGTGACCATTTTTACATCAACAATTGGTATCACCATAGGAACGTTAGCTGGATATTTTGGTGGTAAATTTGACGCAATTATTACATTTGTTATTAATTTATTTATGTCATTTCCTGGAATATTACTTGCCATTGCTTTTGCGGCAATGTTATCACCAGGTAAAATTAATTTAATTATTGCTTTATCAGTTGGTGGTTGGGTTGGATATGCAAGGCTTGCAAGAGGACAAACTTTATTAGTGAAGAATTATGATTTTGTAATAGCATCTGAATCAATGGGGAGCTCTCACTCCCGGAAAATTACTCAACATATTCTGCCAGCTCTTCGAACTCCATTGATTGTTGAAGGAACATATGCAATAGCAGGGCTTATTATTGCGGAAGCAAGCCTATCATTTTTAGGCCTAGGGATTCAGGCGCCAAATGCCTCATGGGGATCAATGATGAGAGATAGCGTAAGCTATCTTTTAGTTGCCCCACATTACTCTACCCTTGTGGGGTTGAGTATTATGTCCTTGGTTTATTGTGTGAACCTTACTGGTGATTATTTAGATCAATATTGGGATATTAAAAAAGGCCAACTCTGAAAAAAATACATTATAAATATTATGATTTACTAATGGCGGCATTTGTAATTGTATTAATTACATCCAACATCATAGGCCCAGCAAAAATATCTCAAATTGATATGCCAGTTATCGGCACTATCACTTTTGGTGCTGGCGTTATTTTTTTCCCATTATCGTTTATCTTTGGCGATATCCTTACGGAGGTTTACGGATATTCTGCGTCTCGAAGAGTTATTTGGGTTGGCTTTATTGGTCTTGGCTTTGCTTCACTTATGGCATGGACTATAGTAGCCTTGCCCCCGGCTCCTTATTGGGACAATCAAGAGGTTTATGAGGTTGCATTTGGTTCGGTTTGGAGAGTTGCGTTAGCTGGTATGGTTGCTTTCGCTGCAGGAGAGTTTGTCAATTCATACGTAATGGCAAAAATGAAGATTTGGACAAAAGGAAAGCGTCTATGGACTAGAACAATTGGATCTACCATCTTTGGGGAGGGCGTTGATTCAATAATATTCTATCCGTTAGCTTTTTATAATTCTGGGGTTATTCCAAATGACAAGTTATTACTCGTCGTACTTGCTCAATTTTTAGCTAAAACACTTGTTGAGATAATATTTACCCCGGTAACTTATGCCGTAATTAAATTTTTAAAAACTCATGAAAAGATTGATTTTTATGATGATAAAACTAACTTTAATCCATTTACTTTGAAAGAATAGTCGAATCTATGACCTGTTTGATGATTGATATTGAGGGGTTTGAATTAAAATCCGCGGATATTAGAAGAATTAGACACCCTCTTGTGGGAGGGGTTATTCTTTTTTCTCGAAACTTTGATGGCCAAGACCAACTTAATGACCTTATTCTAGCCGTTAGAGAAATTAGAAAAGATTTTCTTATTGCGGTTGACCATGAAGGTGGAAGGGTGCAGCGATTTAGAGAGACCTTTACTGCTTTACCAGACATGAATTTTATTGGTCAAATTTTCGATCAAGACAAAAGTAAAGCAAACAAAATAGCCCGATCGGTAGGATGGGTAATTGCTAAAGAACTTGGGGCTGTTGGCATTGATTTCAGTTTTACACCAGTTTTAGATATAAATTATGGGGCAAGCTCTATTATTGGCAATCGTTCATTTCACAGCAATATAGAGCCCATTATTAATTTATCTGCTGCCTTGCATGAAGGTTTGAATTATGGCGGAATGCAAGGGGTAGGAAAGCATTTTCCAGGGCACGGCTACATAAAAGCCGATACCCACCTAGAAACTGCTATTGATTCTCGTTTATTTGATGAAATAAGAAATAGCGATATGAGGGTCTTTGAATCCTTAATTAAAGTAGGATTATTTGGCGTTATGCCATCACATGTTATCTACTCTGCTTGCGACTCAAGACCTTCAGGACTGTCTAGCTTCTGGCTTCAAGAGCAGCTCAGGGAGAGCCTAGGATTTAATGGGGCGATTTTTAGTGATGATATGAGTATGAATGCAGCCGTTTTATGTAGCGATAATATAACTGATAGAGTTTTGATGGCCTTGAATGCTGGTTGTGATATGGTTCTGGTTTGTAATTCACCGAATGATGTTGATTCACTTTTAGATAATTTGGATTGGAGTGTTCGTCAAAACTCAGTGTCTCGATTATTAAATATGAAATTAAATTTTGAAAAAAATAAAGTAACAATCTATGATGAATCCTCATTAAAGGAAGTGCAGGTATTTATTAAAAATATTACAAAATAATGAAATATTTTAGAGAAGTGCTTGAAACTTTTAGGGATTATCCCTATCCTATTAAATGTAATCTTAACAACTAAAAGGAATTAAAGAGTTATGCAAAATAATATGAATATTGCTTCTAATTCATCAGCTTTAACTAGCGCTAATAAGGTATTAAGGAATACTTATGCATTATTAGGGGTATCACTATTTCCAACAGTCATAGGCGCGATCATTGGTATGAGCATGAACTTTAGTTTTGCTCAAACAAGTCCAATTATTTTTACGTTATGTGTATTGGCTGGCATCTTTGGTATGTTCTTCCTTATTCAAAAAAATCGTAATAACAGCATGGGAGTAGTTTTTCTTCTTGGCTTAACATTTCTTCTCGGCATTATGCTCGGACCAATTTTACAAGTTGCATTTAGTATGAGCAATGGCGGTCAAATTGTAAGTCTAGCAGCAGGAGGAACGGGCGCAATATTTCTAACGCTCGCTGGTATTGCTACAACCTCAAAAAGAGACTTTTCTTCGATGGGAAAATTTTTAATGATTGGCTTAATTCTTTTGATTTTAGCCTCATTAGCAAATATGTTCTTTCAGATACCAGCTATGTCATTAGCTATTTCATCTATTGCGGTTCTGATATTTTCAGGTTTTATTTTGTATGACGTGAATCGTATCGTTAGAGGCGGGGAAACAAATTATATTATGGCAACCCTAGCGCTTTATATGAATATTTATAATTTATTCGTTAATTTATTACACTTATTAATGGCATTAATGGGTAATAGGGACTAGAAATTTAATTTTAAAAAAAACCGCGATTTAGTCGCGGTTTTTTTTTATTCTTTTTACTTTGAAAAATTCCTGAAGCAAGTCTTTAGACTCTTCCTCTAAAATCCCACCATTAACATGACAATGATGATTTAAACTTTTATTTCCTGCTAGGTTAATTTTCCCTCCACACGCCCCAGTTTTTGTGTCCCATGCTCCAAAAAATAATCTTTTAATTCGCGCATGAAAAATAGCACCCATACACATTATGCAGGGCTCTAACGTTACATAAAGGTCACAATCAATTAAGCGATAATTTTTTAGGTAATTTGATGCCTCTTGGATAGCAATCATTTCCGCGTGTGCTATTGGGCTGTTTGAAGATATTGTTTTATTTCTACCTATACCTATTATTTTTTTCTCATAAACAACAATTGCTCCAACGGGGACCTCATCATTAAAAAATGCTTCTTTTGCCTGATAAATTGCTTTGCCCATGTACCTTTCATTTTCATTATCAGCAAGCATTTTTAAGGGTCCTATAATAAATGAATTAAAATCTTCTTGAATGTCTATAGATTAACTATAATTTGTTTACAGGAGATTCACAATTGATCAAATATGTTTTTTACACTTCACTATTATTTTGTAGTGCTATCTATGCAAATGAGAGTTATAAAATTGATCCTGAGCATAGCTTTGCTAATTGGAAAATTCGTCATGTGGTAGCCATGACATCTGGTACTGTTCCAGATATTAATGGGATTATCGACATTAATCGTCAGAACATTAGCCAATCTCAAATTGAGGTTAGGATTAATTTATTAGGGATTAATAGTAACCATAAAAAAAGAGACGAACATATAAAAGAGAGAAAATTTTTAGATGTTGAAAACTTTTCAACCGTTATATTTGTTAGTACTAAAATAGAGTCTTCTGACAACCAATCTGGCATTATAACAGGCGAACTAACCCTTCATGGCATATCAAAAATAATTTCCATGCCCTTTAAAGTCCTTGGTTTTGGAGACGACCCCTGGGGGGGTTACAGAGTTGGTATAGAGGTAAATACTTCTATTTTATCTACAGACTTTGGCTATACATGGGCAGAAAATAATTCTGCATTAGGCAATGAAGTTATACTTGAATTTTTAATTGAAGGAATTAAACAGTAAATGCAAAAACCGGCCACCACTGAAGTACCTATTGATCAATTAATTTCAAATCGTTGGAGTCCAAGAGCTTTCAATTCTGAGTTTGTTATTGATAAAAAATCGATATTGTCATTATTCGAGGCAGCTCGATGGGCTCCATCATGTTATGGTGATCAGCCATGGAAATTTATTTTATTTCAAAAAGAAGATATTACTCCGTGGGTTAGCGCGCTTAACTGTCTCTCGGTGGGAAATCAAAATTGGGCCATGGACGCATCAATATTAATTGTGGTATGCGCTAATAAGTTATTCGCCCATAATAACGAACCAAATCGATGGTCTCAATATGATACAGGGGCGTCGGCTGAAAATATATGCTTACAAGCTCTAAGTTTAGGCTTCGCTGCTCATCAAATGGGTGGCTTTGATGAGATTAAAATAAGAAACTTATCGAATATTCCTGAGCAATTTGATATCCTGTCAGTAATAGCAGTTGGAAAACCTCTTGATGAGGGAGTATTTTCTCAAGAACAAAAAGACAGAGAGCTTCTTCCAAGAAAGAGGAAATTGCTTAATGATATATATTCTAATAATAAATGGTAATAACGAAGGATAGACATGACAAATTTAGTAATACTAACAAAAGAGAATTTTAAGGAAACAATCGAGACTAACCCATTCATCATAGTTGACTTTTGGGCGCCTTGGTGTGAGCCTTGTGTCAATTTTACTCCAGTATTTGAGGCCGCAGCAAAGAAAAATAATGATATTATTTTTGGCATGGTCAATACTGAAGAGGACCCGGAAATTGCAAAATATTTTCAGGTTGAAAAAATTCCTGGGATGCTTGTAATTAGAGACCGCGCAGGAATTCATGCTCAGGTTGGTGAAATTGGAGCTCCGGCATTGGATGAGATCATTAAATGGGCTCGGGAATTTGATATGTCAACTATTGAAGACTATTACAAGAAACAAAATAATAATGAGTTTAATTAATAGTATTTTTTAGATATTTAAGGGGGTCGATGGATTTACCCCCGTCTCTAACTTCAAAAATTAGCTTTACCTGTTCTGTTGCTGACTTACCCATTGTTCCTATTGTTTCGCCAGCATTAATTATTTGGCTCTCTTTTACCAGAATTTCATTTTGATTGCCGTAGATGGTTAATAAACCATCATCATGTTTTACAATAACAAGCTTTCCGTACCCTTTTAAATCTTCGCCCGCGTAAATTACTTTTCCCTTTGTTACGGCTCTAATTTCTTGGCCTAATTGGCCTTCAATTTCAATGCCCTTTGCTCCTGAGGCAATATCAAATTTTGAGGTAATTTTACCATCAGTTGGATTTAGCCATATATTGGATAACTTCTCTTTTTTAGTAATAATTCTATTCGTTTTATTTAATGATTTTGGTGTATAAATTTCACGAATAACTTTGGGGTCAGTAACTCTAACAGGACCAATAATTGCAGACTCTTCTATTATCTTATTACCTTGGTCTAATGGAATTGTTTCAACCTCATTGAGCAATATGGGCTCTTGTTCCGGGATTGCCTTTGATTTTCTTAGTAAATCGAGCCTAATAATGTCACCTTTTTTTATCTCATAGGGCTTCTTAAGTCCATTGGCTGTTGCTACATCTTTATAGTTAAAACCACACATTATACTTATACTGAACAATGTTTCACTTGCTTTAACTTTATAGATATCAGGGCACTTTTCACCTTTTTCTTTTGTAGTTACTGCCTGACCATCAACGGGCACAGGAATTTTTGAAGCACAGCCAGAGAATAGAATGGCGATGACAATTATCACAATATTATTTTTTTTATTCATTCTTTAACTATTTTACCCATTGTTTTAGAGGATCAATTTCTTTGTAATTTGTTAAGTCTGATTGGATTGGTGATATTGAAACATAATTTTCCTGTATTGCATAAAAGTCAGTGCCCGGACCCCCATCATTTGGCTCACCAACAGCTCCTACCCAATATAAATTATTACCATTTACATCTGTTTTTTTAATTGCTGATTCGGCTTCATGTCTTTTCCCAAGCCTAGTAACACTAAAGCCTTTTATCTCTGAATAAGGAATGTCAGGAACATTGATATTTAACAGCAGTGCATCTCTAGGCCCCTCTTTAGTTTGCTTGTCAATTAGATCTAAAACTACTCGGGCTGCTGTTTCAAAATTTTTAGGATCTGATTTACCCATAGATACTGCGTAGGAAGTAATTCCTAGAAGGTATCCTTCCATAGCCGCTGCAACAGTTCCGGAGTAGATAGTGTCATCACCCATATTTGGTCCATCATTAATACCAGAAATGACCATATCAGGCTTAAATGGTATTAAACCAGTTAATGCTATATGTACACAGTCTGCTGGTGTTCCATCTACTGAGTAAACGTTAGGACCTATTTCTTTGACGCATATGGGTTTATCTAGCGTTAGTGAGCTACTAGCCCCACTTCTATTTCTATCAGGAGCAACGACAACAACATCGGCAATTTTTTTTAGGTGACTTACAAGAGTGTTTAGTCCTGGTGAAAAGTACCCGTCGTCATTTGAAACAAGAATTTTCATAATTACCTAGTTTTTTTACAATAAAAAATTGAACAAAGAAAAAATGATAGTGATAAAATTAATTGCCCTAGAGCAAAATCTCTAGAGGGGCTTATTTCACTATAGAAGCGAACGACACCCTCTATAAAAAAAATCATAATTAGCATGCTTGACCATTGAAAAGTGTACCTATCTTTTTTGAGGATACCAATTAACGGAACCACTAAGACCATTGATTTTAAAATTAACCAAGTGGGCTTATTATGAATAGGATTAAATCCTGCCTCCCAAAAAATATTTAAAAAAATTAAGGAAACCAAACTAATGGATGCCCCTAAATATAAATCATTTGCTGTTAAGTTTTTTTGCAATTTCTGCAAGTCTTACTCCCTGGGTAATGCATATGCTTTTCTCGTCATCTGAAATCGGACTATTATTTTTTTCTCCGCCGATATGGCTTGCACCATAGGGTGTGCCCCCACCTTTTGTGTTTGATAGCGATGGAGCGGAATAGGGGACTCCAACTAATACCATCCCCAAATGAAACAGCGGAAGTTGCATGCTTAGAAGGGTGGATTCGTTCCCTCCATGCATTGATCCTGATGAAGTGAATACACAAGCAGGCTTATTCTCAAGTGCACCTTTTATCCATGCTGATGTCGCTGTGTCTAAAAAATACTTTAGGGGCGCCGCCATATTACCAAATCGTGTGGGACTTCCGAGAGCAAGGCCTGAGCAGGTTTCTAGGTCTTCTAATGTTGCAAAGAGGGATCCTGATTCAGGGATCTCATTTTTAGAGCTAGTAGTTTCAGGGTAAACCTCGGGAACTGTTCTTATTTTTGCTGTTACTCCCTCAACGGAATTAATGCCTCGTCCTATTAAAGAAGCCATCTCTTTAACAGACCCACCTTTAGAATAATAGAGCACTAAAATCTCAGGCATTTTAGATTTCTTTAGCTAAATGAATGGCTATCCCTAAATAAGTTTGAGGTGTTAGTTCTAACAAATAATTTTTATCAGCTTCTGGTATTTCCAGAGTGTTTATAAATGTATGGAGCATCTTTTTATTTATGTTTTGAGATCCTCTGGTTAATTCTTTTAATTTTTCATAAGGATTGCTGACACCATTTTTTCTCATTACAGTTTGTATTGGCTCTGCTAAAATTTCCCAAGAACCTTCCAGGTCTGCGTTAATTTTTTCTTGATTTACTTCAATTTTACCCAGACCCTTAATACAGGATTTGTAGGCTATAAGGCTGTATCCTAGGGCTAAACCAATGTTTCTTAGTACGGTGGAGTCTGTTAAATCTCTTTGCCAGCGAGATAATGGAAGTTTTTCAGCCAAATGACTAAGTATGGCATTTGAAAGCCCTAAATTACCTTCCGAATTTTCGAAATCAATGGGATTTACTTTATGTGGCATGGTTGACGAACCAACCTCACCCTTTAACGTTCTTTGGGTAAAGTATGCGTTAGAAATATAACTCCATAAATCACGATTTAAATCAATAAGAATAGAATTAACTCTAATTACCGAATGGAAAAGTTCTGCCATAAAGTCATGAGGCTCTATTTGTGTAGTGTATGTGTTTTGTTTTAACCCTATGGACTCAATAAATTTTTTAGAAAAACTATGCCAATCTTTTTTTGGGTATGCTGATAGATGAGCATTATAATTTCCAACAGCCCCATTCATCTTTCCGAGGTAATCCTGCTTAGAAATTATTTCTATTTGCCTTTTAAGGCGAGATGAAACATTTGCAAATTCTTTTCCCAGGGTTGTTGGGCTGGCTGTTTGTCCGTGAGTTCGAGCAAGCATTGGAGTTGCTGCATATAGCTTTGCTTTGGTTGATAAATCATCATTTAAAGCATGCATTGTTGGAATCATTACTTGCTCCATTCCTTCTTTAAGCATTAAAGCATACGACAAGTTATTAATATCTTCTGATGTACAAGCAAAATGGATAAACTCAGAAACAACTTGAATTTCTGGGTTAGATTTAAGGTGGTCTTTTAGCCAATACTCGACAGCCTTAACATCATGATTGGTATTTTTTTCTATTGCTTTTATAGACTCAGCATTTTCTAAAGAGAAGTTCTGGGAAATCAACTTAAGCTCTTCTATGGTGGCGTTAGTAAAGTTTGGAACTTCTTTTATTTCACTGTCTTCACTTAATGAAATAAGCCATAAAATCTCAATTTTGACTCTATTTTTAATAAGTCCAAATTCACTGAAGATTGGTCTAAGGCTATCGGCTTGAGAGGAGTATCTTCCGTCAATGCTTGATAGTGAATCTAATGCAGAGGCCATAATTATCTTTTAATAACGTAGGATGGTATTTTACCTGATTTAAATGATCTTAAGAAGATATGCTAATTGCTTTGGGAAATCTTTTTTTTCATTTAAGATGAGAATCTAAATACATTAAATATGAAAAGAATTTAAAAAATGTTAGAAGATTATTTGAATCACAAGACTGATCGTGAAAAAAATGGCCTTCCTGCGTTACCTCTAAACTCCAAACAGACAGCTGATTTAGTTGAGCTTCTAAAAAACGATAATGCCGTAAATGTTGATTTTTTAATTGACCTTCTTACTGAGCATGTTCCTACCGGAGTGGATCAGGCGGCATTTGTAAAAGCAGCCTTTTTAACTGATATTGCAAACAATAAGACTCTAAGTCCCTATATTACCCCGGAAAAATCTATTGAATTATTAGGGGCTATGCTTGGGGGATATAACGTTCGGTCCTTGGTAGCACTACTGAGTACAGATCAGGCGGAGAATGCTGTCAAAGCCTTATCAAAAACAACGCTTATTTTTGATGCATTTTATGATATTCAAAAACTCTACGAGAATGG
>JABMNG010000043.1 GCA_013205275.1 Methylophilales bacterium
CCTTACTTTGTATTTTGTAGACTTAACATCATCTCCGTTGCCATCTTCATAGTTATCGGACTCAACCGTGTTGCCTGAGTAACTCATTGAAAAATTTTCTGATGTAAAACTTGCGTTCGCACTAGCACCGAGAACATTACCATTGCTTCGATAAAAGCTAGACAGACTTCCTTTAACAATATTGCCCTGTCCTGGAACTGAAAACTCAGGATTTTTAGACTCAACCGAGATAGAGCCGGCAATGCTGTCTCCACCCTGACTCACCGGTGTAATGCCTGCAAATATATTAATTTTACCGACTGCACTTGGGTCAATATAGGAAAGTGCTGGATTCATATGGTTTGCACAGGCTGAAGTAATTGGCATTCCGTCTATTTTAATTTTAATACGGTCATCTGCTAATCCATCAATAACAGGCAAGCTTGAAACACCACCACCCGAATAAAAACTAACACCTGAAACTCCATCCAAGAGCGTTGCAGTATCGTTTGTAATCAATCGACGGCCATCAAGATAATCACCATCTATTACAATACCGTAAATTAAACCTTCATTCTTTGGATCCTCTGCCGTAACGTTAATAGGAATTGTTATTTCATCGGCAAATAATGTCGCCACATTTAGGAATCCACAAAGAAATAAAAAAGAGACCCATAAATAGCCACTCAATTTTGCTGGCTGTTTTTTCTCATCAAGGTAGTGAGAAAAATAGTAATAAATCATAATTACCTCAATATATAAAAAATTATAAAAATTAGCCGCTTAACAGCCAATTAAGAAATCAATAACTTTTAAATTGAAGGAGGGGCGTTAGGAAGTTGTGTGACTAGAAAATAATTAACTACAGAGGGTGAATGGTAATCTTGGAAGATGAAAGCTACTTCCTCCTTATTAATACCATTGGTTTGAATAGCGATTCCAATGATAACTTTATCAACAGACAGTGAGCAATAATTACAATGAATAAGAGGATGAATTTTCGAAGTATCATTTGAGCCTGACTGACCTGTATTAACAAGCTTTATGCCGGAAGATGAGCAAATAACATCATACTTATCTAATTTAGTTGACGATGAAATTGCTTGCGAGGCTAATGGAGCGAACGAAATCAACAACATTGCTAAAATAGCTAACCAGGACCCAAATCTTTTATGCGTTGAATTTATCATATACAGATTGTAATGAAGCTCTAGGTAGCAGTCAAATCAAACGAACCTCTGCCCTCAATACCCATACGTTCTAACAAGTACGGACAAATTACCGAGAGTTGATCACGGAGTGTCCATGGAGGGTTAATAATATAAAGGTAGCTACCGTACATACCCTTAGAGCCTTTTTTGTCGATAGATAAACTTACGTAAAGAGAGGAGTTTACCTCGATCGACTTAAGATTTCCCAGCAATACTTCGGGCTCCCTCCTGTCAATTAAGGGGCACCAGATCATGTAGGTCCCTGTCTGGAAACGTTTAACAGCATCCTTTACGGCAACAAAAACATCCTTATACTCTTGTGTAACCTCATAGCTGGGGTCAATTAAAGTAATTCCACGCCTTGGCTGTGGCGGAAGACAGGATTTAAGGCCTGTCAACCCATCTTGCTTCAAGATATTAATGTTCTTACTTGGTAGGAGTGTCTCTGTTAGGGATTTGAAGTCAGTTGGGTGCAGCTCAAATAATCGCAGTTGATCTTGAGCGCCTATGAAATGATTGGCAATAAATGGAGAGCCTGGATAATACCTCATCTCATTAGGTCCATTACATAATTTAATCTGATTGATATAAGGGGTAAGTTCATCTGGACTGTCTTGAGATGTATACAGCATCCCTATTCCTTGATTAAACTCCTTATTCTTTTGTGCCTGGTCTGACGTGAGATCGTACTTACCAACACCTGCATGGGTGTCGATGTACCAAAAAGATTTTTGTTTTTTCTGGAAGTAGCTCAGAATTAAAGTCAGAGTAGCATGTTTTAAGACATCAGCATGATTACCCGCATGGAAGTTATGTCGGTAGCTTAACATTCAAAAAAATTAGTTACTCCAGAGCTTTGTTTTAGTGACGGTCAGTAGGCCGATAGAAAATATGACAAAGAGCCCTAATGCTAAACCAAATGTTGAGAACCATAAGATTGGCACAAGCAACCCAGCGACAATCGAAGAAAATAGCATCTGCATAAATGCCTGTCCTGATGCGGCAGTGCCCCTAATTTTAGGAAAACATTCCAGCGCAGCAAGAGAAAGGATTGGCATAGCAGTGGCCATACCAATATTATAGAGCGCAATAAAAGCAATATTAAGGGGGGCAAAACTACCAAAAATATAACAAAAGCATAAGTTAATAACAGCAATAAATGTCATCCAATAATAGGCCCACTTTAATACCTTGGAAGGAGAGACAACCCCGGCTGTCCGTTTTGCAACTATTGAACCTATCATCATGCCTGCTACCGTTGGAATGAATAAATAACCAAACTGTTGCTCGTTGAATCCAAGGTGATCAATTAAAAAAACAGGACTAGCTAATACATAGAGAAAAAATGCAGAGAAGTTAGCGGCCACTGAAAGAATTAATAAAATAAACTCACTGTCAGCCAAGAGCTTTTTATAACTATTTACAACCATCTTCAGTGAGAGTTTAGGTCGATTTTCTGGAAGAACTGTTTCGGGGAGGATTGTTGTACCAAGAAAAATTGTAACGCCCGCATAAAATGCTAAAAACAAGAAAATCATTTGCCAGTGAATACCAAGCAATAAGCCACCAATCATAGGGGCAATAGCAGGGGCAATACCAAAAATTACCTGTATCGTAGCCATAACTTTCTGTGCTTGGGGTCCTTCATAGAGGTCCCTGACCATAGCTCGAGCAACAACATTTCCTGCGCCACCACCTACCCCCTGGAGCACACGAAAGAACCACAATGATTCGACTGTGGATGAAAAAGCGCAACCAATAGATGCAAATAAGAATAAGAATAACCCCCATTTTATTGTTTTTATCCGGCCTATTGAGTCAGATATCGGCCCATGAAATAGGGTCATAATGGTATAGGGAACTAGATAGAAGGTAAGACTTTGTTGAATGGATTGCGGGGA
>JABMNG010000044.1 GCA_013205275.1 Methylophilales bacterium
ATCGTCGTTACCAATTTGAACATTTAAATCAGACATATCAGCCATTGGGGAAGAGCTCTTCATAGAGATAACAGCTATTTTTGCCCCTTTTGATTTTGCAGTTTCAAGGATAGGCAGCAATGTTTTTGTGCCGCCAGAACCAGATATAACGACCAATAAATCACCTGCTTTAATTGCTGGAGTCACAATTTCACCGACCATATTGACTTGATAACCACTATGAACAAGCCTCATCGCAAAAAACCTAGACACCAAACCTGAGCGCCCTGCTCCACCCACAAATATTCTTCCTGCCCCGTCGACCAAATCTTTTAGCTTTTGCGCTTGTGTTTTATCAGTCACATTTAGGACGCCAGCTATTTTATCTAAAATCAGTTTTTGAGTATCCATATTTATTTTTATCCTTTAAAAAGTTAAATCATAACAAAAAAAAACCCGGCAATTGAGCCGGGTTTTAATTTAAATCAAACTATAACTCTAAATTAGTGAGCGATAGCTGTAATTTCTGCAGCAGCAGCAGCTGGATCAGCAGCGCCGTAGATTGCAGCACCAGCAACAATAATTGAAGCGCCTGCATCTTTAACTTCTTGAGCTGTAGCAGCTTTAACACCACCAGCAACTGAAATTTTAGCGCCTGTGTTAAGCGCAGCAATCATAGCCAAATCTGCAAATGGAGTATGACCAGCAGCTTGAGCATCAAGGCCTGTATGAACGCCAATGATGTGAGCGCCAGCAGCAACAGCTTCTTTAGTTAATGAAGCTTTATCAGCAACGTTAATCATGTCAACTTGACATTCTTTACCGTATTTATTAGCAGCTGCGATAACGCCTTTGATTGTAGCAATGCCAGATGCACCTAGAACTGTACAGATGTCTGCACCAGCTTTGTAGAAAGGCTCTGATTCGTATTCACCTGCATCCATAGTTTTAAGATCAACTAAGATTTGGTTGTTTGGAAATTTTGCACGAAGTGTTTCAAGTAATTTGATACCGTTATGCTTGATGCAAGGTGTACCAATTTCAAGAATGTCAACGTGTGGAGCAACTAGTTCAGCTAATGCAACTGTTGCGTCAAAGTCTAATGAATCTAGTGCCATTTGTGTTAAAGCCATGGTAAATCTCCCATATTAAATACTAATTAAAATAATCTACGTAAAATGTAAGCAATTTATTTGCTTTTCGTACAGCAGACCGAAGATGATATAGAGTGATATCCCCATTGTCAATGACTATGGGGATTTTTAACTCTATAGTTTTGCAGCTAGTGCGACCTCTAGTTTCTTCTGATCAATCACAAAATTTCGGATCCCTTCAGAGAGTTTTTCTGTGGCCATTGCATCTTCATTATGATCAAATCTAAATTGATCTTCTCCTAACTTGGAAGGCTTGTCTTTTTTAGACCCACCATCTTTAAGGTGTTGTGTAAGCTCGCCTTCTGTAGCAGCCAACTCCTCTATGAGTGATGGCCCAATTGTGAGCCGATCGCAACCAGCTAGTGCTGTTATTTCACCAATGTTTCTGAAGGAGGCACCCATTACAACTGTTTTGAATCCATGCTCTTTATACCACCCATAAATCTCTCTAACAGAAACAACGCCTGGATCAGTTTCTGAAGTATATTCCTCTCCAGTTTTTGCTTTATACCAGTCCAGAATTCGTCCTACAAATGGAGAGATTAAAAATACTCCCGCTTCAGCACACGCCCTTGCTTGAGCAAAGCTAAATAAAAGCGTCAAATTACAGTTAATACCTTCTTTTTCAAGAATTTCACCAGCCTTAATACCTTCCCAGGTTGATGCTAATTTAACAAGAACACGGTCATTAGAGATTCCCGCTTCATTGTAAAGCGATATAATTTTTTTTCCCTTCGCTACCATCTTGTCAATATTGAATGAAAGGCTTGCGTCCACCTCTGTCGAAATTCGACCTGGAATATGCTTTAGAATCTCAAGGCCGACTAAAACTGCTAACTTGTCTGCAGCATCTTCAATCTGTTGATTTTTATCCGAACTATTACTTTTCGCGTAGGCTATTGCTTCAGCAATCATTGGCTCGCATTGTGGAAGCGTGCTGGCCTTAAGGAGTAATGAGGGGTTAGTTGTAGCGTCTACTGGCTTGAGATCCTTAATTGCTTGGACTTCGCCTGTGTCTGCGACAATTGTTGTTATTTTTTTTAATTGCTCTAATAGTGTTGCCATTTTATGTACTCTCCGTATTTTTTAAATCGTGAACTTTTTTGATAAGAAGCATTTTAACAAGAATCATCAAATGTCTGCAATTTTATTTGATTTAGTTGTGTATTTTGTTGATTATTTTCTTTATGTTGATGACAAGATTGGTCATATTTGGCAGAATTAGAGGTTTTCTTGATTGACGCGTTAAAATACTGCAAAAGCATAGGACAACTAATGACAGAATATGTAATACCATTTGAAAAGTTAAGGAACACAGACGTCGGCTCCGTTGGCGGAAAAAATGCCTCGCTCGGCGAAATGATCTCTCAATTAGCAGCGAAAGGTGTCAGGGTTCCTACTGGATTTGCAACAACAGCAGATGCTTTTAATGAATTTCTAGAGCATAACCGTCTTGGGAAAAAAATTGAAGCTGAGCTTGAGCCATTGGATACAAATGATACCAAAGCACTAGCTAAGTCTGGGCAGACTGTCCGTCAATGGATCATAGATACCCCCTTCCCAGAAAAACTTGATCAATCTATTAATGAGCACTACCAAGAGCTGATCAAAAAATCAGCTGATGGGACAACTTTTGCAGTAAGGTCTTCTGCTACCGCAGAGGACCTTCCCGACGCATCATTTGCCGGACAACAAGAAAGCTTCTTGAATATTCATGGAGTTGCCAATATCAAGCAGGCTATTAAAGAGGTTTTTGCATCGCTCTATAATGACAGGGCCATTTCATATCGTGTGCATAAAGGATTTATTCACGCAGACGTCGCAATTTCTGCAGGTGTCCAGCAGATGGTTAGAAGTGATATGGGCAGTTCAGGTGTCATGTTTACGATTGATACAGAGTCAGGGTTTAAGGACGTTGTCTTTATTACAGCCTCCTACGGACTCGGCGAAACTGTTGTCCAAGGGGCAGTGAATCCGGATGAATTTTATGTTCATAAACCCCTACTTCAAAAAGGTATGAATGCAATCGTAAGAAAATCAATTGGCTCTAAAAAAATCAAAATGATTTTTAGTGAAAATACAAGAGCTGGGTTGAGTACTGAAACTATCGATGTAGAGCCCTCGCTCTCCAATCAATTCTGCATTGGTGATCAAGACATCCTTGAGTTAGCCAAATACGCAGTCCTAATTGAGTCACATTATAAGTGCCCTATGGACATTGAGTGGGGTAAGAATGGTCTAGACGGAAAAATCTATATTCTTCAAGCAAGGCCTGAGACTGTTAAATCTCAAACTAAGAACGTAACAGAAACTTTTAGACTCAAAGAAACAGGCAAGGCTATCGTTGCAGGTCGAGCAGTGACCCAAAAAATTGGGATTGGCCCTGTCAGAATAGTTAAGGATCCGTCAGAGATGCATACGGTTCAACCCGGTGATGTGTTAGTGGCTGACATGACAGACCCTAACTGGGAGCCTGTTATGAAAAGAGCGTCAGCCTTAGTTACTAACCGTGGTGGAAGAACCTGCCATGCAGCCATTATTGCAAGAGAACTTGGAATTCCTGCCATCGTTGGTAGCGTAAACGCAACAGAGCTTCTAAAAGAGGGTGAAATTGTGACGGTATCCTGCTCAGAGGGAGAAACAGGCATCGTTTACCAGGGCGAACTAAAGTATGAAGTTACCACTCAAAATGACGGAGAGCTTACCCCTCCCCCAGTAAAGCTAATGATGAATGTTGGAAGCCCAGACATGGCATTCACATTCGCACAGATTCCGAACCACGGGGTTGGATTGGCTCGGCTAGAGTTTGTAATTAATAATATGATTGGCATCCACCCTAAAGCAATCATTAATTACAAGGCGATGCCCTCAGATATTCAGAAGGTTATCGACTATCGCTCAAGAGGGTACGATAGCCCTAAAGAATTTTATGTAAACAAGATTTGTGAGGGGGTGGCAACAATCGCATCCGCCTTCTATCCAAATCCAGTCATCGTTAGAACATCGGACTTTAAGTCAAATGAATATAAGAAGCTAGTCGCAGGAGATATTTACGAGCCAGATGAAGAAAATCCGATGATAGGGTTTAGAGGGGCAGCTCGATATATCTCAGAAGAATTCAAGGAGTGTTTTGCGCTCGAGTGTGAGGCGATGTTAAAAGTTAGAAATGAAATGGGCCTTACCAATGTGGAGTTAATGATCCCTTTTGTAAGAACCTTAGAGGAAGCTAAATCAGTTATCCGTATTATGGAGACACACGGCTTAAAACGAGGCGAAAATGGTCTTCGGTTAATTATGATGTGTGAAGTCCCGTCCAATGCAATCTTAGCAGCTGAGTTTTTAGAGTATTTCGATGGTTTTTCGATCGGCTCAAACGATTTAACACAGCTAACATTAGGAATGGATAGAGACTCTGGGATTTTAGCTGATGGCTTCGACGAAAGAGACCCTGCGGTGACTAAGCTAATAGAAATAGCAATTGCGGCCGCAATCAAAGCAAATAAATACATAGGCATATGTGGTCAAGGCCCATCAGATCATCCGGACTTTGCTGCCTGGTTAGTTAAGCAGGGCATAAGCTCACTGTCATTAAATCCTGATACTGTCGTCAGCACTTGGAAGCAACTTACCCAAAAATAAATGGCTGCCAATAAAAGAATCGCATTTTTTATTTCTGACGG
This sequence comes from Methylophilales bacterium, assembly GCA_013205275.1. Classification (GTDB taxonomy): domain Bacteria; phylum Pseudomonadota; class Gammaproteobacteria; order Burkholderiales; family Methylophilaceae; genus BACL14. The sequence goes on from JABMNG010000044.1 coordinate 4,814, forward strand.
GACAGGGATCACGGCCGGCTCTCTTGGTGGGCTGCTTTCACACTTTCCTGAAACAGAATTTGAACATGTCCGCATTCC
>JABMNG010000045.1 GCA_013205275.1 Methylophilales bacterium
ATCAAATCCTCTTCTTTAACCATAAATGCTAACTCTCTCTTATAGATGTCGCCAGAATCGAATCTTAAATATTCATTTTCGCCATAAAAAATATCTATTTTATTTATTGGGTAGCCAGAGTTAATTAAATTTTTTGACAGTCCTATTTGGTCAAACCAGTTTATGGACACTGGTGAAATTGCAAAAATCTTATTGAGAGGTTTAGTTCTTTCTTTTGTTATTCGAATAACCTCAAATCCATGATTAAGTAACATTTTAGAGGTTAAGCCAGCAATAAGGCCGCTGCCGAAAACAATAACGGGCTCTAAATTTTTATTTACCATAGCTCATTTTTCTAACAAATCGTTTCTTGAGTGGAGGCGTGCAGTCTAATATCGAAAGAGCGAATCCTCGTAGTCTATTGACACCGATAAAATCATTCGAAAAAACAGTCGTTAATCCTTCGGTTATTTTTAACATGCTTTTAGTTTCGGCTAGTCTTGAGCTTAGATAGTCACCTACCAATTTTTCTGTTAAAGAGCCCTTACCTTCATTTATAATAAGTCCTGACAATTTTAATGCATCTCTTAAGCCAGTATTTAATCCTTGTCCAGCTACGGGATGCATTGTTTGTGCGGCATTTCCAATAGCTACAATTTTTTTATTTTTAATCTTGGAAACAGATGACTGTACTAATGGAAAGATAATGCGATCTTGGCAGCTTTTAAATAGACCTGCTCTCTCTCCAAATTCATTTTGGAGGGAATTTATAAAGCTTTCATCGTCTAATGCCATTAACTTTTTAATTTTGTCATTGGGTCCGGTCCACACTAATGAATAATTACCTTCATGATTAGGTAAAAGTGCTATTGGTCCACTCGGCGTAAACCGTTCGAAAGCAATGTTTTGATGAGGGCTGTTAAGTCTGACGAGGGTTACTATAGCGGAGTGATCCAATAACTTTTCATTTCTTTTTAGATCCAATCCCTCAATTTTTGACTGCCCGCCATCCGCAAGAACAAGTAAGTTATAACTATGTGATATTAATTTTTTGCTTTGATTAACAATAACTTCTTGACTCTCAATTTTCTCGTCATTGATCTTTTGAGCTGAAGCACTATAAATAACCTCCAAATTTTTCTGTTTTTTTATTTTTTCCTCTAAGGCTTTCATTAGATCGCCATAGAGAACAATATAGCCCAATGCTTCTTCGTTAAACTCCTCAGCGTTTAGTCTGGATCGGCCAAAAGTACCTTTCTGAGAGGTATGTATCGACTTTATTGGGATAATATCTTTCTTTAAATATTCCCATATATTAATTTTTTCAAGAATATAACGACTGCTGTTCGATAATGCCAGCGCACGCATATCACTATTTCGGTCATGTGGTGGGCGTGATTCTAATAAGGTAATAAAAGCATTGGAGGTAGCATTAAGAAGCGAAAAAATTAGTCCTGTTGGTCCGGCACCAATAACAACAATCCTATTAGTCATTTAAGGTGCCAATAAGTCGCTCAAGTTCAGATATTTCTTTTGGGGCTTTTTTCGTCAGAACGACAGGATTATTATTATTGATTAATATATCATCTTCGATACGAACACCTATACCCCAAAACTCTCTTGCAACTTTTTGACTGGGTTGAATATAACACCCAGGCTCAATCGTTAAAACATTCCCATCTATTAATTGAGTTGAATGTCCGCCTTCATCTGTGTAGTCACCGGCATCATGGACATCGAGTCCGAGCCAGTGACTGGTGCGATGCATAAAGAAATTTTTATACAATTGTTTTTCTTCAATTTCATTCCGACTTCCATGGCATAACTTCAAGTCAATTAAACCATCAATAATCACATTCAAGGCGGCCTGATGTGGGGCATTAAAAGTATTGCCACTTTTCGCTTCTTCAATAGCTTTTTTTTGTGCTATTAAGACCATCTCATATATATTTTTCTGGGCTGAATTAAACTTTCCATTAACAGGGTACGTTCTAGTTATATCCGATGCGTATAGCTCGTACTCACAACCGGCATCAACCAAGAGCAAATCTCCACTTTTAAGTCTTTGGTTGTTCGCAATATAGTGAAGTGTGCATGAATTTCTACCTCCCGCAACAATCGATTGGTATGCGGGGTCGCCTGCGCCGTTTTGAATAAAATAATTTAGAATTTCACCCTCAATTTGATATTCATATTTCCCAGGAGATACGTTTATCATTGCTTTTATATGAGCCTCGGAAGCAATGTCAGCAGATTTCTGCATCAATTTAACTTCATACGGACTCTTAATAACCCTCATTGGGTCAATAACGCTTGCCAGGTCAACTATCATTTCGGGGGATCGAATACCTGATCTTTTTTGCTTTTTATTGTAATCGAGCCATTGTCTCACTAGGGCCTGCTGTGCTGAGTTATTTGTTGATAAGGTAAAAATTTTCTTGCGATTCGCAATTAGCTTTATCGCGATCTCGTTAATTTTATCTAAGGTATGGGCCTCATCAAACATAAATGTTTTTTTTGCCTCGTGAGGTCCATAAATAAATCCATCCCATATTTCCCTTTCTTTTTCTTTTTTCTGACAAAATAAGATGGATAATGGATTTTTTCCCCCGGTGACGAATAACACCGCATCAGATTCAGGATAGCCAGTTAAGTAATGAAAATAGCTATCAGACCGGAATTTAAAGTGGCTGTCACGATTTCTTGAGATCTTTTCAGAATTAAATAGTATGACCAGCCCATCTCCAATCCTTGACTGAAGAAGACATCTCCGCTGGTAAAATTCTTTATATTGTGTCTGCAATGTTTATTGCCTCTGTATTAATTTAAAAATATTATAGGCTAACCTGACTATTTAATCTCTCAGGAGTTCCAATGTCTATCCATAAACCATTGAATATTTTACCTTTTATTAGTTTTTTATCTGCCTTATTTTTTAAGACGGTGGACAGCCTAATAAATTCATTTTTTGGTATTTCTTCAAAAAAAATAGGCCTATAAAGAGCGACTCCAGAAAATGTTTTTTTATTTTCCCCCTCATTTATAACCAATCCACCTTGGCTCAATACAAAGTCACCAGTCTTGTTGTGCACAGGATTTTCCACAAAAATTAAATGTGCCTCAATACATTCCGAAAAATTCAACTCCCTCAAGTCGGCGTAATTAATGTCCGAATAAATATCACTATTAATGACAATGAATGGATCAGATTTTAGGAGAGGCAATGCCTTTTTAATCCCACCTGCCGTCTCTAGAACTGGGTTTTCTTCAGAGAATATTATTTTAATATTCCATTTTGAACCATCTCCTAGATAGTCTTTAATTTTTTCTGAAAGATAGGAGACGTTGATGATTATCTCTTCAAATCCAGCTGCAACTAATTTCTCAATATGCCACACAATTAAGGGTTTACCTTTAAAAAGTAAGAGTGGTTTTGGAGTATTTATGGTTAAATCCCCCATCCCCTCTCCTCTTCCTGCAGCTAATATCATGACCGATCTAATCAATGAGCTATCACTTTTTCTAGAAAATTTCTTAATGGGAATAACTCTTTATACCTAACAATTACATTCCATAAATATTTCTCTACAAGCGGGATATTTTTAAGGTACTGGTCTTTATTATCGCGGATTGAAAGCCTTGAAAATATTCCAAGAATTTTTAGGTGTCTTTGCACCCCCATCCATTCAAAATCTTCATAGAATTGAGAAAAATCTTCTTGAATTGGTAGATCTTCTTTTTTAGCATTCTGCCAATACCTTACCGATTGATCAATAATAAGCTCCTCATCCCATTCAACATAAGCATCTTTTAATAACGAGACCAAGTCATAAGTAATAGGGCCAATCAAGGCGTCCTGAAAATCTAGAATACCAGGGCTTCTATCGCTATCACTCAAAAACATTAAATTTCTCGAATGAAAGTCTCGATGCACGAAAACTTGTGGTTGTGAGTAAACTTTCTCAGCAATAAATTTGAAGAAATTTCTAATGAAAATATTATCTTTCTCGCTAAGTGTTATTTTCTTGTATTTTACTAAATAC
>JABMNG010000046.1 GCA_013205275.1 Methylophilales bacterium
AAGCATTCTGAGTTTACGCCGCTAGGTGTAATGATAAAGGCCTCACCACTCCTGCAACTCAAATTTCCGGTGGCCCCATGATTTAAACCTAAACGGCAAAGCTTACTCGATGCCTCAGATAAAGCCTTTCTTAACTCTTTTTGTTTTTTCATGATAAAAGTGCTCCTATATCACCAGGATTGTAACTTCCTTTTTCACAGATTACTTTTGTTACATACTCTGCTGGCGTTATATCAAATGCTGGGTTGTATGCCTTAGACAAGCCAATTTTAACCTCTAAAATTTTTCCGTCATTTTTTTGTCCTTTTATTTTAAGTATCTCGTCAGGATCCCTGCACTCTATTTCAAATGGCCGGCATTTGTCTAAGAAATTTTTATCTACAGTGCTTAATGGTGCAGCAACATAAAAAGGAACGTCATGCGCCTTCGCCGCCAGGGCTTTCAAATAAGTTCCTATCTTATTACAGACTTGGCCATCCATTGATATTCTATCCGCGCCAACCAAAACACAGTCAACTTGATTTTGCTGCATTAAGAGCCCGCCAGTGTTGTCAGATATGATGGTGTGGGGGATATTGGCTTGAGATAATTCCCATGCAGTTAAATTCATCCCTTGATTTCTAGGTCGGGTTTCATCTACCCATACATGGATATTCATTCCCTCTTCAGCTGCATTATAAATTGGACTTAGTGCGGTTCCTCGGTCTATTGTCGCTAACCATCCTGCGTTGCAGTGAGTCAATATATTAATTTGTGATTTTTCTATATTTTTTAACAAAACTAACCCAGCCTTACCAATCTCTATGTTGGTCTTGATATCATCTTCCGCTAATTGACTCGCAAAAATCCATGCTGCTTTTGCCCTATCATTAGGTTTAAGGCCACTTAAATGCTCTGTAATTTTGTTAACAGCCCAGGTTAGGTTTACTGCAGTAGGTCTCGACCCCTTAAGTTGATGAGCGGCGCTATCGAGTGCCTTGTTTGAGCTGTCGACATTCATAGCCAATGCAATGCCATATGCAGAGGCGACCCCTATGAGGGGTGCCCCTCTCACCTGCATGCTTTTAATGGCTACAATAATATCCCCCAGGCTCTCCAGATCAATTAATTTAAAATCAAATGGGAGAGTCGTCTGGTCAATTATTGTCACTCTGGTGAGGTCGCAAGAGGCCTCTATTGTCCTGTATGATTTTCCATTAACTAACATAAATAATCCTAGGTAAAATAATCATTAAATTCATCCACAATATCTGTGGATAACATTGTGAATTAAAGTTGTTTAAATTTGCAAGCTCTGAATTTTAAAGGGTTTTTTTTAAACGCCTACTTTTTAATCGTAAAAAAAACCTTTTATAATCAATAGCTTATTATATCTCATTGAGAACATTAGATTTTTTCTTAAATGTTAATGTAAGGCATGAGGTCATGTGCATAACTTAACTAATCCAGGCAAGACTTGAAGGGTATTTTCCCTAATAGAATTAGCCATTTTGATGGGATCTAAGCCTCTTAACTGTGCTAAAAATAGTCCTATTTTATCCAGTTCTTTAGGTTGATTTTGAATATTTTTTTCTAACCAGGAGGGAGGCATGTCTGGGGAGTCTGTTTCCAATACAATTGCCTCTATTGGAAGCTCTTTGGCTAGCCGTTGGATATGTTTTGCTCTCGGGTATGTCATTGCTCCGCCAAAACCTAACTTAAAGCCTAAATCAATAAATTGATGAGCTTGCTGCAAGCTCCCATTAAATGCATGTGCTATACCGCCCCTAACCTTATGTCGACGCAAATGCTTTAAAACAATATCAGCGGCATTACGGGTATGAAGAATTACTGGCAGATCATACTCAATCGCAAGCTTTAACTGCGCAATAAAAAAATATTCCTGTTGTTGTATGTTGTCATTTTTAACAAACAAGTCGATACCAATCTCACCGATGGCAATAGGTAGACTATTTTTTACACAGTCGGACAACCTTAAAATATCTGCCTCCTTTATCTGGTCAATATACATGGGGTGAAAACCTAAAGCATAAGAAAGGGCATCGTCCTGATTGGCGACCGCAATTACTCGTTCAATATTTTCTGGGCTCACTGACGGGATAATAATATGAGTAACCTGGGAGATTTTTGCAGACTGCAGAGCCATTTTAATGTCTGGTGGTGGGAAAAAATCGAGGTGGCAGTGACTGTCAATCCACATCTAACTTTATCACTTTTGATTGAATTCGAAGATCTGCTCCTACTCGTCTAACATCCTGTATGGCTAAATTAATTTTATTTTCCATCAACTGTAAAATTGGATTATTAAACATTGGGTTGGCATTTCCAGCCAATAGCATTGGGGCAATGTAGGTTATTAACTCGTCAATTAAACCCTGTTCTAACAATGAACCATTTAAATTAGGTCCAGCCTCCACCCATAATTCATTAACTTCTAATGTAGCCAGATGAGCCATAAGCTCATGCAGGTTAATTTTGTTGCTTTCTAGGGGTAAACGAAGAGTGGTAACTCCAGAGTTTATCAAAGCATCATGCTTGTGACTTGGGTCGTCACCATAAACTAACAATACGTTTTTTTGCTTTAAAATTCGTGAATTCGAGTTAATTCGAAGATGGCTGTCTAGAATCACTCGTAATGGTTGCTGGTCTAAACCATAGCGTCGAGCTGTTAAATTTGGGTCGTCATAATTAACCGTTCCAACCCCCGTTAAAATGGCACATGATCTTTCCCTCCAGGTCTGGACGTCACGTCGTGAGGCTTCAGATGAAATCCATTTGCTTTGGCCGTTATTTAAGCTTGTTCTACCATCCAATGATGCTGCAATTTTTGAGCGCACATAAGGGCGCCCTAATGTCATTCTGCAATTAAAACCAAGGTTTAACTCTTTGGCTTTTTCAGCCAATATCCCGATCTCAACCTCAATATTATTTTCCCTAAGAAATGCAATGCCCTTGCCCATCACTAAAGGGTTTGGATCTTCCATGGCGACAAATACCCTCTTAATGCCAGCGGCCACAATACTGCTGACGCAGGGTGGGGTTCTTCCGTGATGAGCACATGGCTCTAAAGTGATATATAGGTCTGCATTACGAGCAAGAGCACCTGCTTCTTTTAAGGCTACTACCTCTGCATGAGCCTCTCCGGCTTTCAAATGAGTGCCTTGACCGACAACCTTATTCTTTTGAACCACAAGAGCGCCTACACAGGGATTTGGCCTTGTCATCCCCAATCCTTTTTTGGCTAGGCTAATCGCCTGGCTCATAAAATTATAAGACAGCATTTCCTCTTTCAAGGGTTAATCAAGATCTTTAATAGCATTATTAAAATCCTCAACATCAGAAAAGCTTCTATAAACAGAGGCAAATCGGATGTAGGCTACTTTGTCTAATTTCTTAAGTTCGTGCATCACAATCTCACCCAAGTCTCTTGAATAAACCTCTCTGTCGCCATTAGCTAAGATCTTAGTTACAATACTTTCGACAGCTTGATCAATAAACTCAACAGGGACAGGCCTTTTATGAAGGGCGCGTGTTAATGAGTGGAGCAATTTATCTCGATTAAACTCCTCCCGTTTTCCGTCCTGCTTTACCACTTGCGGCAGAGAGAGCTCAATGTGTTCGTAGGTTGTAAATCTTTTTTCACAATTCGTACAACGGCGCCTTCGCCTAATTGAATTTCCTTGTTCATTAACTCTAGAATCAATGACTTGTGTGTCTTCTTCTGAACAGAATGGACATTTCATATTGAGTTAACCATAAACAGGAAATTTTTTAGTCAGTTGACCAACTTTATTTTTTACCAATTCAATGTTACTTTCATTTTCTGGCTGGTCTAGAACATCGGCAATAAAATCTGCCACCATTACAGTCTCTTCTTCCTTGAATCCTCTTGTTGTAATAGCAGGTGTTCCGAGACGAATGCCGGAAGTTACAAATGGGCTTTCAGGGTCATTTGGAATTGAATTTTTATTAACCGTGATATGGGCTTTACCTAATAAGATGTCTGCCGCCTTGCCTGTTAAGTTCTTAGGTCGCAAATCCACAAGAAAGACATGGGATTCTGTTCGACCAGAGATAATCCGATAGCCACGGGCTTGCAAGGCTTTAACCATTGCCTGGGCATTTTTTATCACTTGTTCCTGGTAGGTTTTAAATTCCGGCTTCAGTGCTTCCAAAAATGCGGTCGCCTTCCCTGCAATGACGTGCATTAACGGCCCGCCCTGAATGCCAGGAAATACGTATGAGTTAATAATTTTTTCGAATTCCGGTTTTGCAATAATGAAGCCTCCACGAGGCCCTCTTAATGATTTATGAGTTGTTGATGTTACAAAGTCAGCGAAAGGAACAGGGCTCGGATAGACTCCAGCAGCAATCAAGCCAGAGTAATGAGCCATATCTACCATAAAATATGCCCCTATTTTTTTTGAAATCTTTGACATACGCTCCCAGTCAAATTTCAATGCATAGGCTGAAGCACCTCCAATGATTAGCTTGGGCTTGAAT
>JABMNG010000047.1 GCA_013205275.1 Methylophilales bacterium
CAAAAGCATTAAAAAATACGAAGATTGGTACAAAGCAAGGCCTGAGTATGTAGATCGCATGATCAATAGGTCAGAAAAATACCTTTACTATGTAGTTGAGCAGGTTGAATTAAGAGGGATGCCATCTGAAATTGCTTTACTGCCAATGATTGAGAGTGCTTATAATCCTATAGCAAATTCTCGAATGAAAGCCAATGGAATGTGGCAATTTATTCCTTCCACAGGCCGGCTGTATGGGCTAAAACAAGACTGGTGGAGAGATGATAGAAGAAACGTTATTGAATCGACCAATGCAGCACTGAATTATCTAGAAAAGTTATATGGTGATTTTGGTTCATGGGAATTGGCTTTAGCTGCATACAATGCCGGAGAAGGTCGTGTAGGAAGGGCCATAAAAAAAAATAAGATCCGTAAAAAACCCACGGACTACTATAACCTCACTCTACCGAGAGAAACAAAAAATTACGTTCCAAAATTGCTAGCAATTAAGAATATTATGAGCTCGCCAGAAAAATATGGTTTAAACATAAAGGATATTGTAAATAACCCATACTTTGCTTCAGTTCCAATACCACAAGAGATTGACACAGAATTAATAGCGGAGTTTGCTGAGATTCCAATGGAAGAATTTCAATTGCTAAACGCTCAACATAAAAGACCGCTCATGAAATCTTCTGATGATTTTCACGAGGTACTTCTGCCAATATATTCTGTTGAAAATTTTTATAGAAATATGAGTATTTATAATAAGCCACTCGTGAGTTGGCAATCATACGAGCCGAAATCTGGGGAAAAAATTCATCATGTTGCAAAAAGATTTGGAATTGACACGAAATACCTAGCTCAAATTAATCACCTAAGTACAAGAAAAACCTTCAGGAAGAATAGTATTATTTTAATTCCATCTGGGGAAGCTATGAAAACAAAGTTCCCATTAAGCAAGGATAGTTTGTTAAATTTTTCTTCAATTATCACGCATCATATATCACCGGGAGAAAGTTTAAGTCAGATTGCTGACGAATATAAAATTTCTGTAAAAGATTTAATGGAATTTAACGAACTTAAATCATCCAAAATAATCTCAGGTAGTACTCTCGACATCCCCAAGTAAAATGGTTTATACAAAATTTAAATTTAGCCTTAACACAATATTGTTGTGCATCTTTTTGGTAAGCTGTACTGACAATAAAGTAGGCGCACCTAATTATGCGGGTAATTACTCAAAGGAAGATGGGGGTAGACTTATTAATGCTATGACAGGCGAACCTAGCAATTTAATTGCTATGATTGCTGGTGACTCTGCATCTTCAGCAATTGCTGGGAATATATTCAATTCCTTATTAAAATATAATGAGCAGCTAAATTACGCACCTGAAATTGCTGAAAGCTGGGATATATCAAGCGATCAGAAAACAATTACCTTTAGAATTAAAAAAGGTTTGACATGGTCTGATGGGTCACCCTTAACAAGTAAGGACGTTATGTTTACTTGGAAATTAGTTACAAATCCCAATACTAGAACGCCTTATGGTTCAGATTATCAATTAGTTAAAAAAGCAACTACGCCAGATGCTCATACATTCACTGTTACCTATGAAGAAAGATACGCTCCGGCTCTTGACACGTGGGCTTCATTACATATTCTTCCTGAGCATTTGCTAAAAAATGAAGATATTAACAACACCTACTTTTCAAGAAATCCAATTGGGTCAAGTTACTACATGCTTGATGACTGGAAAAGTGGTCAGCAAGTTGCCTTAAAAGCTAACCCATTAAGCATAAATGGTAAGGCAAATATTAATAATCTCATCTCGAGAGTAATCCCTGATACGTCTTCACAATTCCTAGAGCTAACCGCAGACAATATAGACTTAATGAGTATTAATCCCATTCAATATCAAAGAGTTTTTCCAAATAGAGCGGATCTTACTAAAAAGATTAGTCTTTATAAAGAGATGGGTAATGGGTATACCTACCTTGGATTTAATAACAAAAAAGCACCCTTCAATGACGTGCGCGTGAGAAAAGCATTAAACTATGCAATTGATAAAGATGAAATCATAAAAGGTGTACTTCTAGGTCTTGGGGAGCCATTATCCAGCCCATACAAGCCTGGAACACGCTGGAATAATGCAGAACTGAAGCCCTACCCTTACAATAAGAATAAGGCCATAAGTTTATTACAGGAAGTCGGTTACCATAAAAATGATAATGGTTTTCTTGAGAAGAATGGAAGGGTTTTAAAATTTGAGATTCTTACCAACCAGAACAAGCAACGTGAGATGACAGCTGTAATCATACAAAGGCGACTGAAGGAAATCGGGATAGATGTCTCAATTAGGGTGATTGAATGGGCGAGCTTTATTAATCAATTTATTAAGACAGGTGAGTTTGATGTTGTTCTCCTCGGGTGGAGTCTGTCACTTGATCCAGATCAATACAACATATGGCATTCAAGCCAACAAGGTCCAGGACAATTCAATTTCTTAGGCTACGAGAATAAATCTGTAGACAGACTTCTAGAAAAAGGTCGTATGGAGCTAGATGTAAATAAAAGAGAAAAAATTTACCATGAATTCTCTACTATTTTGCTTGATGACTCTCCTATCGTCTACCTCTATGCTGGGTATGGTCTTTCTGCAATAAATAAGCGAGTCCGTGGAATCAAAGAGCCCTCTCCACCGGCGGGCATTTATCATAATAGTCATGACTGGTTCATACCAAAAACCCTCAGAAGAAATGAAATTTCAGATAATTAAATGATCACCTACCTAATAAAAAGAATCATGTGGATGATTCCAATGCTAATTGGAATTAGTCTCATTTCATTTTTTATAATGCACCTAGCTCCGGGAGACATTACATCAACAGAAGCATCATTCAATCCAAAAGCCTCAGAAGAATCGAGACAGAGACTAAGAGAAACCTATAACCTCGATAAGCCAGTAATGGTGCAATATGGTTTGTGGCTCAAAAGAATAGTTCAATTAGATTTTGGTAGTTCCTTCGCCTCACATCAAAGACCGGTTTTATGGCAAGTCAAAGATAAAAATGGAAATATTTCTAAGGGCTTAATTCAGGAAGCGCTACCCATTACATTGCTTATTAATTTATTTGGTATTGTTATCATTTTTACAATTTCAATTATTCTGGGAACTCTCTCAGCAGTCAAGAAGAATACATGGGTAGATAAAGCAATTACACTCTTTGTATTTATTGGTTTTGCAATTCCAGGGTTTTGGCTAGCTCTATTGCTAATGTACTGGACTGGCGTTAATCATCAATGGCTGCCCATTTCTGGTTTGCATAGCTTGAATTATCAGAATTTGAGCATGTTTAGCCAATTAATAGATCTATTAAAACATTTAGTCCTTCCTGTATTTATATCCTCACTAAGTGGCCTTGCTGGAATATCTCTTTATGTCAGAAATGGTATGTTAGAAATCCTAAATCAAGACTTTATAACAACAGCGAGGTCAAAAGGATTAAATGAAAAAAAAGTGATTTTTATTCATGCTCTGAAAAATGCAATTCTTCCATTAATTACCATCGTAGGACTATCAATACCTGGATTAATAGGGGGCTCTGTAATTGCTGAATCCATCTTTTCTATCCCTGGAATGGGAAAATTATTTTATGACTCAGTTCTTATGAGGGACTTTCCTGTAATTATGGGTATTTTAACTATCGGATCCGTACTAACGTTAATAGGTAATCTTATTGCTGATCTAGGTTACGCATGGGCTGATCCTAGAGTGAGAAAGGGAATTATTAAATAATGAAAAAATTTATTAGTAATACACTCGCAATGGCAGGACTTATAATCATTACATCGGTCCTAGTTGCAGCAATTACCGCACCCATCCTTTCGCCATACGATCCTAATTTTATCGATATAGAGTCAATACTCATGGCGCCATCCTATAGTCACATAATGGGAACTGATGGACTAGGTAGAGATGTGTTTTCAAGAATGCTGTATGGCGCTCAGATTTCTCTCCTTGTTGGGTTTGTAGCAGTAGGAATATCAACTGGAATAGGCATACTATTAGGTTCTATAGCAGGATTTTATCGTGGATGGATAGATTCGCTCATCATGCGAATTGTCGATCTAATGCTGTCTATACCCTCCTTCTTTCTAATATTGGCTGTTATCGCATTCCTAACTCCATCGATATGGAATATTATGATTGTGATTGGATTAACATCTTGGATGGGTATCACCAGACTTGTAAGGGCTGAGTTCTTAAGCCTTAGAAACAGGGAGTTTGTATTAGCCTCAGAAACAATGGGTTCATCTGACGCCAAAATAATTCTGCTTCATTTGCTACCGAACAGTATGACACCAATAATAGTTAGCTCAGTACTTGGTATAGCTAGTGCTGTTCTTGTAGAGTCAGGATTAAGCTTTCTTGGCTTAGGTGTGCAAGCCCCTACTGCATCTTGGGGCAATATTCTAACTGATGGAAAGGAATATATTCAATTTGCATGGTGGCTCTCATTATTTCCTGGATTGGCCATTTTACTAACAGTGTTAGGATATAATTTACTCGGAGAAGGCTTAAGAGATATTCTTGATCCGAAAAATAAACAATAGGGATTTAATAAGATGAGTTTTTTAAAAAATAAAAAAGTTTTAATACTAGGTTTACTGAGTGACAGATCAATTGCATATGGCATAGCATCATCAATGAAAGCCCAGGGGGCTGAGCTTGCTTTTACTTACCAAATGGAGAAACATCAAGGCCGTGTCGAGAAATTAGCAAGTGACTTTAATTCAAAAATTGTTCTCCCATGTGATGTTTCAAGTGACGAGCAAATTAATGAGTTATTCCCAAAATTAAGTCAGCATTGGAAAAAGTTTGACGTGCTTGTTCATTCATTAGCATTTGTTCCAAAAGAGGCCTTATCAGGTGACTTTGTAGAGCAAACTACAAGAGAAAATTTTAGGATTGCTCATGATATTAGTTCATACAGCTTTACAGCCTTAGCAAAAGCCGCTTTGCCTTACTTGAATCCTAATGCGAGTTTATTAACTTTGAGTTATTTGGGTGCCGAAAGGACAATGCCTAATTATAATGTGATGGGTTTAGCAAAAGCAAGTTTAGAGGCCAATGTTAGGTATATGTCTCATAGCCTTGGGAGTAAAGGGATAAGAGTTAATGCGGTCTCTGCAGGGCCAATTAAGACCCTTGCAGCGTCTGGCATTGCTAATTTTGACAGGATGTATGATTTTAACGAGCGTCATGCCGCGCTTAAGAGAAATGTAACTATTGATGAGGTTGGTAACGCAGCAGCCTTCCTATGCAGTGACCTTGCTTCAGGTATAACAGGTGAAATAACCTATGTTGATGGTGGAATGAATATTACAGCGGCAGGGTCTATTGATTAAAGAAAGCAATGTTAGCCACTCGGTCATTAATCAATGTTAACTCAACCTTAGTGTAAAGCTTTTTCGGGGCATACTCGACAATATTACTGAAGTACAACATTTCGACCTTATCCCTTCTGTTTGGATCAGACTTATCAACAGTTGGCCGACCAAGCACAGAGCTGGCTCCTTTTGGCTTAATTGCCATCTCTGTCTTATCTGGCTGCCCTAAGTATTTCTCTACCCGAGCTTTTGGCTTGCCACTAAACAATGTAATAAATTCATTCTCAGTAAATATTCTTTTTTCACCAGCAAGACCATTTAATGACATGGTAATTAATCCAAACAAGAGCAACCAACTTATCTTTTTTAACATTTTTTTCCCATTATTTAATTGAGTGATAATTTTAAACCATCGTAGCCCGCATATAAAGACTTTGGTAGTTTATTTTTTAGAGCCTCATATTCAAAGTCATGAGTCATGTGTATCAGGTATGTTTCCTTAGCATTAATCTTTTTAGCCATTTCAAGACATTGATCGAAGCCAAAATGCGTATAGTGAGGTTCGTGTCTTAAGCAATCTAATAATAGAACGTCCAAACCCCTCAAAAGTTCCAATGATTTTATCGGAATCTCTGAAACATCAGTTAGGTAAGCAAGATTGCCAATTCGATAACCGTTAATTAATAACCTTCCATGGAGGATTGGAACGGGAATAATCGTCGCCCCAAATAACTGAGAGGGTCCGTCAATTATTTGTGGGTTCAATACTGGTTTTTCCCAAAAACCATTTGGCTCGCTCATTGCATATCCAAACTTCACTTTTAATTGCTCAATAGTATCTTTATTCCCATAAATTGGTATTTGTTGTTTATTTATCTGGCAAAAAGCTCTGAGATCATCGATTCCATGACAATGATCAGCATGTGTGTGAGTAAATAATACTGAATCAATAGACTTGATTGACTCCCTAAGCGATTGCTGCCTGAGATCCGGACTGCAATCAATCAATATATTCTTACCATTACCTAAAGTTATTAAGCTTGAACAGCGGGTACGATTATTTTTAGAGTTAGCAGACAGGCAGGTAGAACAACGGCAACCTACAACTGGTGTACCTGCGCTTGAGCCCGATCCAAGAATGGTTAACTCAAATGACATTTGGTAAAAAGATTTTTAAAATTAGCGGTAGTTGTAGAAGCAACCTCCTCAATTGATAATTTCTTAATTTCAGCAATTTTTTCAGCCACATACACCACATTAGATGGCTCATTTGTTTTTCCTCTGTTAGGGATGGGGGCTAGATATGGAGAGTCTGTTTCAATCAATATACGGTCCATTGGAATTTTTTTGACAGTATCCCTTAGGTCCTCTGCATTTTTAAAGGTAATAATCCCGGAAAATGAGATGTAAAAATCTTGATCAATGGCTTTTTTCGCCATTTCGTAAGACTCAGTAAAGCAATGCATTACCCCCTTTGACTTATAAGCACCCTCCTCTTTCATTATTTTTATAGTGTCGTCCTGGGCACGTCTTGTATGTACAATAAGCGGCAAGTTTGCCTCTATGGCTGCGCGGATATGAGTTCTAAATCTTTCTCTTTGCCATGATAGGTCTCCTTGTAGCCTGAAATAATCTAAGCCAGTTTCACCAATAGCTACAACATTCGAATTTTTAGATAATGAGACAAGCTGATCAACAGAGGGCTCCTCAATATCCTCATAATCAGGGTGCACGCCTACCGAAGCGAATATATGATCATACCGTGAGGCAAGCTCTAGGACGCCTGGAAAATCATCGAGAGTAACACTAACGCATAAAGCATTAGTTATTTTCTTAGATTCCATATTCGATAGTACGGCCTGAATATTCTCACGTAGCTCTGGAAAGTTAATATGGCAATGTGAATCAATAAACATATAACCCTTAAATAAAAATTTTTCGATAATCAATAAAAATTATATCAAGATTAATCTCTTTATTGATGGGTGAAGAGGCATATAGCTTTAGATCATTTAATTTTTTTTGAAACCTGAGAAGATTTGATATGTTTGCCATTGAAGCAAGGTCAGCGATTTTTGATTGCTCGGCGGGAAAATAAAATTGTTGATGAGTGAGTTTTGATAAGAGAATCTCATAAGCCCATTTTTGAATTAAGTTAATGAGCCATGGAAAGCCATTAACAAACCAATTCGGATTAATATTAGACGAGTCAAACTTCTTTCCCTGCTGGAGGCAGTGAATGATTTCAGCCAATAAAGGGTAATTTAAGTGGTCATTTAACAGCGCAAGTGGATTTCCTGCATATAAATTTATAAACGGTAGTAACTCTTGCTTATTAGCCACCCCTAGATACTCCTTAGCCTCTTCTAGGTTTGGATTACTAAAACTGATTAGTCTTGATCTGCTTTTAATCGTTGGTAATAACATACTCAAATCTGACGTGGTAAGAATAATTATCGATTCACCTGGGGGTTCTTCGAGAATCTTAAGAAGAGCGTTTGAGGAAGATAAGTTCATACGATGGGCATTAAAAATGACTGCAACTTTTTTACCGTGCTGCTGGTGGGGGGTTAACTCAAAAAAGACCTTAAGCTCTCTTATCAAGTCGATACTTATGTTGTTAGAACTAGTACCTTCATCTATCCTGGTAGCACCAACAAAAAATATATCAGGATGCGAATTAGAGTCGAACCAGTTGCAATCCTGACAAGTATTACAATAAACTTCGGTTTCATTATGATTTCTACAAACCAGTGATTTCGACGCCTCAAGAGTAAAAATATCAATACCAGAATTACATGGGCCATATAAAACTAATGCATGAGGCAATTTCTCAGTAACAGTAAATAATTCCTCCCAATTGCCTTTGTGCCATGGAAGTATGTTCATGAAAGAGCCTTATCCATAATTGTTATAATTTCATTCTGTATATCGGTAATATTTTTTGTGCTATCAATAATATAAAACCGGGACTTATTTTCCATTGCTAATTGGAGGTAGGTGTCTCTTACACGCTGATGAAAATCATAGCCTTGCATTTCAAAACGATCTAAAACTCTAGTATTGTTAAGCCTTTCAAGGCTAACCTCAACGGGAAGATCAAATAATATAGTAAGGTCCGGCTCTAATTCAGCCTGAACCATACCTTTTAGATGATTAATTAATTCTTTAGGGACGCCCTTTCCGCCATGTTGGTATGCAAGACTAGCATCAGTGAATCGGTCACTGATAACGGCTATTCCTTTCTCAAGATTAGGTCGAATGAGTGATGCTATATGTTCGTTTCTAGCAGCAAACATTAGCAAGGACTCTGTAATTGGTCCCATTTCATCACGAAGTAAAATTTCTCGAATGTTTTCTCCAACATCTGTACCACCCGGCTCTCGAGTTAGTATGTAAGATATTGATCGTGATTCAAAATAATCCTTTATGAATCTAATGTGCGTGCTTTTTCCTGCTCCATCCACGCCTTCTAACGTAATAAATTTACCTCTAATCATTTTCTTTGATATTCCCTTACAGCCCGATTATGTTCTTTTAATGTGGCTGAAAATTGATGCGTTCGATCACCCTTGGCAACAAAATAAAGTGCATCCGTTTTTGTAGGATTTAATGCGGCAATAATTGAACTTAAACTAGGGGTTGCAATAGGTGAAGGTGGCAGCCCTCTTTGTGTGTATGTATTGTAGCTATTTATTTCAACTAAATCAGTCTTTCTAATATTGCCATCATAACGATGTCTCATTCCATAAATAACAGTTGGATCGCTCTGGAGAGGCATATTAATATTAAGTCGATTAACAAATACCCCAGCAACCAAAGGGGCCTCATCCTTAACACCGACCTCTTTTTCAATGATTGAGGCCATAATAAGAGCCTCATATATATTTTTATATGGAAGGTCAGAGTCTCTTTTATCCCATAGATAATTGCTCTTTTCTTTCATTACCTTATATGAATTTCTTAAGATTTCAATATCAGAGGTATTTTTATAAAAGTAATAGGTATCAGGAAAGAAAATACCCTCTGCAGACTTCTCATCAGCAGAGATTAAATTAAGTATATTATCCTGGGTATATGATGTAATTTCATGCTTTATGTATTCGTTATTTTTTAACTCTAAAATCAAATCATCAAAAGTGGTCCCCTCAATAAATTTAATTGAGAAGAGCATTTCACGGCCATTTGCTAGTATTTGTAATAGCTCATAAGGGGTAATTGATTTATCAATCTGGTAATGACCTTTTTTTAGACTCTCAGTCTTGCCGAATAGGTAGCTAAAAAATTTAAATCTTACTGAATCTTTTAACACTCTCATTTCGATTAATTGATCTGTAATCTGCTCAAGATTTTTCCCTGAATCAATTTCGAATGATGCGTTCTCCTCGGAAATATTGAGTGGAATAAAAAAATAGCTAAAGAACCATAATAATAAAATAAGAAAAATTATAAAAAATTTTCTTTTTTTTAGGAAAGAGATACTAAGGGGTGTCATTGAAAATTTGGTTGATGTCATTGGCTAACTGAAATTTTTTCCATATCTTATTTTTAACCTTTCGAACTGGCAAAGCACCCATTATAGAATTAGTAATAACCACCTCATCTGATCGCATTAGCAAATCGAGAGAAATTTTTTTTATTTGAATTACATAGCCTAATGTGCTTAATTTATCGATAATAATTTTCTTGGTCACTCCAGAGACACCTG
>JABMNG010000004.1 GCA_013205275.1 Methylophilales bacterium
ACAGCAAAAATAAAAGAATTATTAGAGGTGGCTTTATTAACAAGCCATAGACCACTGTCGGTTGACGATCTCCAAAAACTATTCTTAGATAAAATTGAGCGATCAACGATACGAATGCTCCTAGATGAGATTAAGGTTGATTGGCAGGAAAAAACGTTACGTTTAGCTCAAACTTCATCCGGCTATAGATTTGAGGCGCTCTCTATATTCTCTGAGTCTTTGATGCGTTTGAATCCAGATCGATTAATTAGGTACTCGCGGGCAGTGATGGAAGTTTTAGCAATTATCGCATACAGGCAACCGGTGACTCGAGGCGATATAGAAAAGATAAGAGGTGTTTCATTAAACCCAAATGCATTAAGGCAGCTTATGGAAAGAGAGTGGGTTGAGATTATTGGACAAAAAGAGATACCAGGAAGACCTTCCTTGTATGCGACAACAAAATATTTTTTAGATGATTTTGGCTTGATCTCCATAGCTGAATTGCCAGATATTAATAAGTTTACGGAAGAGCACACTATAGATACTACCATTCAGAATAATGTTGATTTAAGTCAGGAAGGCTAAATGAATACCCCAGAAAAAAATAAATCCCCACGAGCTCATCTTAATAACGACAGTGAGGGTATTAGAATTCATAAAGTCCTAGCGCAATCAGGTTACGGCTCTAGAAGAGAAATAGAAAAGGCCATTACAGAGGAGAGAGTAAAAATTAATAACGTAATAGCTACATTAGGGCAGCCAGTTTTAAGTACAGACAAGATAATGTTTAATGGAAAAATTGTCCATCTCAGAGAGGAAAATATCCTTCCAAGAATTTTAATTTACCATAAGCCTGAAGGTGAACTAGTCACCGAAAATGATCCGGAAGGCCGCCCGACAGTATTTGAAAAGCTTCCCAGAATAAAAAGATCAAAATGGATCTCAATTGGTCGGCTAGATTTTAATACATCAGGGCTTCTTATTTTTACCTCATACGGAGAACTTGCAAATCGATTAATGCACCCAAAGTACGAAATTGAACGAGAGTATTCTGTAAGGGTCTTGGGTGAGTTATCTGAAGACGTAATGAGCTCCCTTAAGGAGGGTATTGAATTAGATGATGGGATAGCAAAATTTGAAACTCTTTATTTTGAAGGAGGGGAAGGGGCAAACCGATGGTATCGCGTAACCCTAAAAGAAGGAAGAAATCGTGAGGTTAGACGTATGTTTGAAGCTTTTGGTATTACAGTCAGCCGATTAATCAGAGTTAGATTTGGAGAAATAACATTACCCTCTCATTTAAAGCGAGGAATGTTTCTTGAGCTGAAGCAGAATGAAGTAATTAGTTTATTAAAGTGGAGTGGATTAGAAACTGCCAGCTTTATAAAGCCACAGTCAGACAAACATAACGAAAAAAGAGAAAAAAAATTTCAAAGGAAGTATTAAGTTAATAAGATTTTTTCCAGCGTTATTCTGTAAATATTCTTAAGCTTATCTACATCATCGACGGCTACGTATTCATTAATCTTATGTATAGATTCATTGATAGGCCCAAACTCAACGACTTGGTCGCACAGTGTTGCAATAAATCTTCCGTCTGACGTACCTCCCGTAGTAGAGATCACAGGCTTTATTTTAAGCACCTCTTCTATTGCTTCTGATAACTTGTTAACAAGAAGGCCTTTTTCAGTTAAATATGGCTGACCTGAATGATTCCAGTAAATCTTATAATTTAATTGGTATTTTTTTAGGGTTTCTTCCACTCTAGTTTTTAATGATTCCGCAGAACTTTCAGTTGAGTATCTGAAATTAAAAAGCACCTCAACCTCTCCAGGAACAACATTTGTCGCTCCGGTCCCACCATTAATATTAGAGATTTGCCATGATGTTTTAGGGAAGTATTCATTTCCCTCGTCCCATACAGTGTTTACCAAGTCATGAATAACGGGCGCAATTTCATGGATTGGATTTTTAATCAGCTCAGGGTATGCAATATGCCCTTGAATTCCTTCAACAATTAATTTTGCTGACAAAGAGCCTCTTCTTCCGTTTTTAACGGTATCACCAAACTCTAGGTTGCTAGTTGGTTCACCGACAATACAATAATCTATTTGTTCTTTTCTATTTTTTAATGCCTCAATTACTTTTACAGTCCCATCAGTTGCAACTCCCTCTTCATCAGAGGTTATAAGAAGTGCAATTGATCCGGGATGATTGGGGTTGGCAGCTACAAACTCCTCAATGCTTACTATGAAAGCGGCGAGGGATGATTTCATATCAGCTGCACCTCGTCCATACAGTTTATTATCGGTCACTGTAGGAGTGAAAGGGGGACTTTGCCATTTATCCTCTGGGCCAGTTGGAACAACATCTGTATGACCAGCAAAAACGACTAGGGGTGAGTTCGTGCCACGTTTTGCATAGAAATTTCTGACGTCACCATAATTCATATTTTCTATGGTAAACCCAAGCAAGTTTAAATGTCGGATTAGTAAATCTTGGCAGCCTGCATCATTGGGGGTGATGGATTTTTTTGAAATTAAATCTTTGGCAATATCTAATGTTCGGGTCATTTTAGTTGTTCTTTGTATAGTGTCTGATCGAATCCAATGATAATAATTTTACCCTGCCTAGTTATCACAGGCCTCTTCATTATAGTTGGCTTTTTTATTATCATATTGATGGCATCCTCGGATGTAACCAACTCAGCCTTACTTTCGCTACTCAATTGCTTCCAGCTGCTACTAGCCTTATTTACTAGATTTAACCATGTGTAACTAATGCTCATGCCTTGAATCCATTCACGTAATAGAGCCTTGTCTAAAACTCCTTTTTTGACATCGAAAAATTCATAAGCATGATTGTTATCTGATAGCCAATCAAGTGACTTTTTTACCGTGTTACAATTTTTAATTCCATACACTTGAAGCAAGCTTATATCCCTCTTAGTAATTCATTAATACCAACTTTACTTAAAGTTTTTTCATCAACTTTTTTTACAATCACAGCACAATATAAGCTGTATGATCCATCTTTAGAGGGTAAATTCCCGGACACCACGACAGAGCCTTTTGGTATTCTTCCATATGTAACTTGCCCTGTTTCTCTGTCATAAATCTTTGTTGACTGCCCAATGTAAACACCCATAGAAATAACAACATTATCTTCAACAACCACACCTTCCACTACTTCAGAGCGAGCCCCAACAAAGCAATTGTCTCCAATAATAGTTGGCCCTGCCTGTATAGGCTCTAGAACTCCACCAATGCCAACGCCACCAGACAAGTGAACATTCTTGCCAATTTGAGCGCATGAACCTACAGTTGCCCATGTGTCGACCATTGTTCCTTCGCCTACATAGGCACCAATGTTGACATAAGACGGCATTAGCACAACATTCTTTCCAATAAAGCTTCCTTTCCTAGCAATTGCATTTGGCACTACGCGATATCCACCAGCCTTAAAGTCTTCTTCAGAAAAATTATTAAATTTAGATTCGACCTTATCGAAGAAATTTGTATAGCGCCCCGCCATAACAAAATTATCCTGAACCCTAAATGAAAGAAGAACAGCTTTTTTTAGCCATTGATGTGTTTCCCATTCTTGAGAGTCCCCAATTCTTGAAGCAACTCTTAATTTTCCACTATTTAGCCCATTGAGTGCTTCATCTATAGCATCCTTAGTATCTTTTTCTACATTATCGGGAGTTATTTCTGCACGAATTTCAAAAGCATCTTCAATTATTGATTGTAATGTTGTCATTTTTATCTTTACGATTAGGTTAAAAAATATTATTTTACCTTAATTCATTTACAAACTCGGAATACTATTTAGATTTTGCATCCAAGTATAATTGATTGAGTTTTCTTGCATGAATTGAAAGGTCAGAGATTCGATTTTCATTTGCTGGGTGTGTGCTTAGAAATTCTGGTACCTTAGCATCGGATAGTTGGTCCATTTTTCGCCATAAGCTAACGGCAGCCATTGGGTTGAAACCTGCCCTAGCAGATAACTCTATCCCCATTTTATCCGCTTCTCGTTCTTGTTCTCTGCTATTTGGTAGCGCAAAAAATAAGGTTGCCCCTAATGCTGCTGCTTGTATTGCGGTATTTGAACCTAAAGAACCATCACTTAAGTACATTGCAAAGCCAATAATCCCTACCTGCTGAACTAATGCAGTAGACATTCTTTCTCTGCCATGTTCACGTAGCGCATGGGAAATTTCATGCCCTAAAACAGCAGCAATCTCATCTTCTGTTGCATCAGTTTTTTTTAGCAAACCTGTATAAACCATAATTTTTCCACCTGGCATGCAGTATGCGTTAACCTCTTCACTCTCTTGTACATTAATCTCCCATTTCCATTTCGTGGCATCTTCTCGAAAAACATATACATTATCAATTAATTTGTAGGCTATTCTCCTGACTTTTTCAAGCTCGTCTTTATCATTATTTAATTTATTATTTTTCTCAGCATTGGCAATTTCTTGTCGATAGCCGTCCTCCGACATGCTCATTGCCATGAACTCTGGTAGCAATATAAGTTGCCTTCTTGAAACATCGGATTCAGTATTGGTTGTTGTTGTTACGCAACCGCTGACCAAAAATATTATAACTAGAAGTATTTTCATATTTAACTGTTTTAAATTACAACCTGACTACCTAGCTCGACAACGCGATTTACAGGCAAATGAAATTGATTGGTTATACTTTCTGAGCTTCTGAATAATGTCACAAATATTTTCTTTCTTAAATAACTCATAGTAGAGCTTGGTTGCGCAATTAAACTTTCTTTACCGATAAAATATGATGTATCCATTGGATCAAAATCAAGGCCAAAATCTGAACATTTTTTAAGGTCGTTTGGGATATTTGTAGCATCTTTAAATCCGTAGCTAATAGTCACCTGATAAAAATTATGAGGTAATTTACTAACCCTTACCATATCTTTTGCTTTCACATGTGGCGAGTCTGAGAAGCTGATAGTAAGTAAAACGACAGTTTTGTGGATAATTTTATTATGCTTAAGGTTGTGAAGTAGGGCATGTGGGACACCGTTAGGGTTTGGGGTAAGAAATATTGAGGTTCCATTCACTCGACTTTTTAGACTTCCTTTTATGGAGAGTAAAAAAGAGGTTATATCCATAGACTCGTCTTTTAGTTTTAGGTATAAAAGTCCCCGACCTTTTTTCCAGGTTGTCATAAGTAATATAAGTATCAGCCCTACAACGAGAGGAAACCAACCACCGTCAGTTACTTTAATTATGTTTGCTGAGAAGAAGACAAGGTCAATAGTTAAAAAAACTGCAATAAATGTACCAGCTTTAAGCCAATTCCATTTCCATA
>JABMNG010000048.1 GCA_013205275.1 Methylophilales bacterium
GCACGAATTTTTCTCAGAATAATTTCTGCTGAATCATTCACTTCTAATTTTGCCTCTGCTTTAGAAATCTTTTCTGCATATGTAACGTTCGTCTCATCTTGCTCAATCATTTGAACCGCCAATTTTTTTTGAATTCTTAAAATCAACCTACTCATTAATTCCCCGCCTATACTAGCTAATTTATTAGTCGCCTCTCCGGCCGTTATACTCTCATTTAAATTAATTTTTTCACTAATTATCATGGGTCCTGCATCTAATTTCTTTACGACACTCATAATTGTTACTCCAGTTTCTCTGTCTCCATTTTCTATCGCTCTGTGGATTGGAGCTGCGCCTCGCCATCTAGGAAGCAATGATGCATGGACGTTATAACATCCCATTGGAAATAAGGCTAAAATTCTTTCCGGTATTATTAGTCCGTATGCGACAACAACTAAAATATCTGCGTTACAGGACTGTAGAATTTCATATATATCATCGCCTTTAAGTGTTTGGGGCTGAAGTATTGGTATATTTAAACTCAATGCTATTTTTTTAACTGGGCTATATGAATCTTTCATACCTCTTCCTGAGGGCCTATCAGGTTGAGTAAGGACATGGGAAACCTCTAATTCTTGATTATTCAAGGAGATCAAGGTTGGAACAGAAAACTCAGGGGTTCCTGCAAATATAATTTTTAAATTTTTAATCATATAATATTAAATTAGAGTACGCTCCTGTGATTAGCTTGCTTAATCATCTTGGACTTGATCCTACTTCTCTTTAAAGGAGACAAGTACTCTACAAATACTTTTCCGAGTAAGTGATCCATTTCATGCTGTATACATACAGATAATAAGCCGTCAGTTTCCAATTCAAATGGTTTGCCATTAATATCTAACGCCTGGATTTTGACCCACTCTGCCCGTCCAACTTTTTCATATACCCCTGGGACTGATAAACAACCTTCTTCGCATACTTGCTCTCCCCTGGTGGTGACAATCTTTGGATTAATTAAGACAAGCAAACTATTTTTTTCTTCAGAAATATCGATAACTATAATTTTCTCATGATGATCAACCTGAGTTGCAGCCAAGCCTATACCTGGAGCGTCATACATAGTTTCTGCCATATCCATGATAAGTTTTTTATGGTGTTCCTTGACTGCTGTAACTGATGTTGCAACTTTATGCAGCCTTGGGTCTGGGTAATTTAATATATTTAATATTGTCATTTTTTATTGATTATTTAATAGTTAGCTGATAAATTAATCTTTAGTGAAAGCTAATTATATTTTAGTTATAAGACACAATTATACTGCGTACCGAACTTTTTTCTTTTTTTTTGACCCAACAAAGGCACTAAAATCCTATTTACCAATAATTACAGGGAGTTAATATGTTTGATTTACTTATTTATATGTTTGAAAACTACCTTAGCTCTCAAAATCAGTTAGATTTTAATAACATGTCTATGGAGTTAGAAGCTGCAGGTTTTGATAATGACGAAATAGAAAAAGCGTTTGATTGGTTCTCTCAATTAAAGCTAATGGCCGATAAGATACCCCATAATTCGGACTTAAAAATTAATGATAAATTAAGAATTTTTACTGAATCTGAATTAGAAAAAATTGCATGTGATGGTTTAGGTTTTATATTGTTTCTTGAGCAAGCTCACGTACTAAATTCAATTGAGCGAGAAATTATTATTGAGCGGGCAATGGCCTTAAATCAGAATATTATCTCCATTGACGAGGTAAGATGGATTGTGATGATGACGCTATGGAATAGCGGACGAGAAAATGATTATTTGTTTGTCGAAGACGCACTTTATCAAACAGAGCAATCAAGTTTGCATTAATTTTTCAGGTTATTGATTATTTTTGTAATGATCCCTGACTCATTGAGTGTGTAAAAATGTATGCTCGGCACCCCGTACTGAATTAATGTTTCACATAACTCAGATATTACGTCAACTCCAAATTCTCTTAGAGATGATATATCATCGCCATAACTTTCTAGCTTTAGCCTTAACCATCTCGGTATTTCAGCTCCGCAATTAGACGAAAATCTCGCTAACTGCTTGATATTATAAATAGGCATAATTCCAGGAACAATAGGAACATTAATGCCCTTTAATTGGCATGCCTCAACAAATTTAAAATATGAGTCAACATTAAAGAAGAATTGTGTAATTGCGCTATTTGCACCCGCTGATATTTTTCTTTCAAAATTATCTAGGTCATCAGTGCATGATTTAGCTTCTGGGTGACATTCTGTATAGGCAGCGACATGAATATTGAAGTAGTTGGATGTTTCGGCGCGAATAAATGATACAAGCTCATTAGCATATTTAAACTCACCGTGACTTGCAACGCCTGATGGATTATCACCTCTCAGTACCACAAGATTTTTAATTTCATTTTTTTTATACCTCATTAGTAATTCCTGTATCTCATTTCTAGTAGATGAGATACAGGAAATATGAGGCACCGCTGTAGATCCCATTTTTTTAATATTAAGAACAGTTTCTAGCGTTTTTTCTTTTGTAGAACCGCCTGCACCGAATGTTACTGAAAAGAACTCGGGGTCAAATGCCTTTAATACTTCAATCGTAGATTGAAGCTTTACATTTCCCTCCTCAGTCCTGGGAGGGAAAAATTCAAAGCTATAATTAATCAATTCTTTCATCCCTCTAATATCGATATTGCTCTGATTTATATGGTCCTGCTTTTTCGACTCCGATATACCGAGCTTGCTCATTAGTTAGTTCAGTTAGTTGTGCATTTAGGCTCTGTAATTGCAGGCGAGCAACTTTCTCATCTAAATGTTTTGGCAGTGTGTATACCCCCAATGGATAATTCTCTGTTTTAGAAAATAATTCAATTTGAGCTATCGTCTGATTTGCAAATGAAGATCCCATGACGTAGCTTGGGTGGCCTGTGCCGCAACCTAAATTAACTAACCTCCCTTTGGCGAGCAAAATAATTCTTTTTCCATCCGGAAAAATAACATGGTCTACCTGTGGCTTAATTTCTTCCCATTCGTATGGCTCCAATGAAGCGACATCAATTTCGTTATCAAAATGGCCGATGTTACATACAATGGCTTGGTTCTTCATTTTAACCATATGAGAATGATTGATTACATTGTAATTCCCGGTAGCTGAAACAAAAATATCGGCATGTTCCGCCGCATAATCCATTGTCACTACGCGATAGCCTTCCATGGCAGCTTGAAGAGCACATATTGGGTCAATTTCAGTCACCCAAACCTGGGCTGATAATGCACGTAGTGCTTGTGCAGATCCCTTTCCTACATCACCATACCCAGCAACTACAGCGACCTTGCCAGCAATCATCACATCTGTTGCTCTTTTAATTGCATCCACTAACGACTCTCTGCACCCATATAGATTATCAAACTTAGATTTAGTGACAGAGTCATTTACATTGATCGCCGGAAATGCCAGCTCTTGGTCCCGAAACATTTGATATAGACGTAAAACACCTGTTGTGGTCTCTTCAGTCACACCTTTAACATGCTTGATGCGCTCAGAGTACCAGGTACTATTTAACTGCAATTTATTCTTAATCGCATTAAATAAGCAAATTTCTTCTTCTGTCTTAGGATGCCCTAACACAGAGATATCTTTTTCAGCTTTAACGCCCAAATGCAGCAACAATGTTGCATCCCCGCCGTCGTCTAGAATCATATTGGTATAGCTACCATCAGCCCATTCGAATATACGGTGCGTATAATCCCAGTATTCATCCAAATTTTCACCTTTAAAAGCAAAGACTGGGGTGCCCCCTTTAGCGATTGCGGCAGCGGCATGATCCTGTGTGGAGTAAATGTTACAAGAAGCCCATCTCACTTCAGCGCCTAAGTCGA
>JABMNG010000005.1 GCA_013205275.1 Methylophilales bacterium
AAGTCAAGGTGAGACTGAGCCTGATGCAATTGCAAATAAAGCCTTTCTAAAGGCAATATACGGTTCACACCCTTACGCATTGTCTGGGTCTGGAACTATCAATACAATTGAGAAATTAACCATTAAAGACCTCATTTATTTTTATAAGAGCTATTACTCTTCAAGCAATGCCTCAATAGTAATTGTTGGGGATTTGACGGTAGATGAGGCTAAATTATTCTCTGAGGATCTGAGTAATGGTCTGCCAGAGCCTACAGTTATTCAGCCATATACGGAAGTGCTTATAAAGTCGAAGGAGGATATTAAAATTTCCCACCCATCGTCACAAGCGCATCTTTTATTTGGCGCTCCCATTATGAAGCGGGGAGACCCCGACTTCTTTCCTTTATACGTAGGAAATTACATTCTAGGAGGGGGAGGCTTTTCTTCAAGGCTTACAGAGGAGGTACGTGAAAAAAAAGGCCTTGTTTATAGTGTCTACAGCTACTTTATGCCATTGATTGAAAAAGGTCCTTTTCAGGTTGGCCTTCAGACAAAAAAAGACCAAATTGATGAGGCATTAAATCTTGTTAAATCAACCATCAACAAATTTATCAGTGATGGCCCATCTGAAAAAGAACTACAGGCAGCAAAGGATAACTTGATTGGCGGATTTCCGATGCGCTTGGACAGCAATAAAAAAATTCTTGATTATCTAACAATGATGGCTTTTTATGATTACCCTGTCGACTATTTGGATACCTTTTCGGTTTCTGTGAATAAGGTAACAACCAAGCAAATAAAAAAAGCTTTTCAAAGCAGGGTGGATATTAATCAATTTTCCACTATCATAGTTGGAATTGAATAAATTAAATAA
Organism: Methylophilales bacterium; assembly: GCA_013205275.1. GTDB lineage: Bacteria > Pseudomonadota > Gammaproteobacteria > Burkholderiales > Methylophilaceae > BACL14. Next base: position 857 of record JABMNG010000005.1, read on the forward strand.
TAACGTAAAGATTATCGGAGGCCATTGGAAAAGAAAAAATATTATTTTTTCTGACAAAGATGGACTTCGACCCACACTGGGAAGGGTGAGAGAGACTCTTTTTAATTGGTTAAATCAAGACCTGACCGACAAATCCTGCCTTGATTTATTTTCTGGCAGTGGGGCCTTAGGTTTTGAAGCCTTATCTAGAAATGCCAGCATCACTTATATGATTGAAAAAGATAATAATATTTATAAGGTATTAGTTGCAAATAAAGACCATCTAAAGACTGATAAAGCAGTCATTATTAATACTACTGCCGAAAATTTTATCAGTCAAAATCATGTACTTTTTGACATTATTTTCTTCGACCCCCCTTTTCAGGATAAAAATCAGATCTCACTCTTGCCTCTCCTGAAGCAACATTTAGCTCCTGATGGGCTCATTTATTTTGAGTCAGATAATAAATTTGAAGAAGAGCATTTTAAAATCATTAAAAGTTCTAGGGCAGGGAAGGTATACTTTTATCTTTTACAATAAATATAAATAACTATGATTGCTGTTTATCCTGGGTCCTTTGACCCCATAACCCTAGGTCATGAAGATATCATCATGCGAGCCAGCATGCTATTTGATCACCTTGTTGTAGCTGTCGCCAGAGATAACTCAAAAAATACATTGTTAAGCTTTGAGCAGAGATTTGAGTTAGTAAAATCCATAATTGGAGACAACAAAAAAGTTTCAGTAGAGAGCTACGAAGGGCTAACAATAAATTTTGTCAGCGGATTACAGTCTAGAATTATTATTCGCGGTATTAGAAGTCAGCAAGATTATGATTATGAAGCAGAGATGTCAAACATCAATTTTATGATGAGCAATAACATTGAGACATTATTATTATCATCCTCTGATAAATTTAGATCCATTTCATCATCGCGGGTAAGAGAAATATTCACATTGGGTGGAAATATCACTAACTTTGTTTCAGATAAAACTTATAGTTACTTAAAGACTCTTAGAAAATAATTATGGCTTTGATGATTACAGATGAGTGTATAAATTGTGATGTTTGTGAGCCTGAGTGTCCAAATGAGGCCATTTATCAAGGCTTAGAGATTTATGAGATTAATCCGAGCTTATGCACCGAATGTGTGGGGCATTTTGATACACCTCAGTGTGTTGTAGTATGTCCGGTGGCCTGTATTCCTCTTAACCCTGAATTCAATGAGAGTAAAGATCAACTTTTTGAAAAGTTTTTAGTGCTGTCTAAATCAAAATCCATTTAAAAGAAACGGAGAATTCTATGCGCTTATTACATACAATGCTAAGAGTAAATCAACTGCAAGAAACAATCGATTTCTACAGCAAATTTTTTGGGATGAAAGTCTTAAGACAACAAGACTATCCGGATGGAAAATTTTCACTGGCATTCATTGGGTACGGTGATGAGTCTGCTAATACAGTAATTGAGCTGACCCATAATTGGGAGACAAAGAGCTATGAGCATGGGGAAGCATACGGACACATAGCAATTGAGGTGGATGACGCTTATGAGACATGCAATAAAATTAAAGCGATGGGGGGAAAAGTTTTGCGTGAAGCAGGACCTATGATGCACGGCACTACTGTTATTGCATTCATTGAAGATCCCAATGGATATAAGGTTGAATTAATCCAAAAGGGAACTTTTTAATCAAAAAAATCTTTAACTTTATCGACCCAAGTTGTGTGCCTTGGGCTATGTTTTTCACTATTAAGAGCTTCTAGTTGCTCCATCAGTTTTTTTTGTTTTTCAGTTAATTTGATAGGCGTTTCTATTACCACATGGCAATGGAGATCGCCGTAATTACTTGATCTTATTGGCTTGATTCCCTTACCTTTAAGTCTAAATGTAGCACCTGTTTGTGTTTCTGGCGGAATTTTAATTTTAGCGCTACCATCAAGTGTTGGTACTTCTAAGTTTCCACCTAGTGCAGCAGCTGTAAAGCTAATTGGCATTTCACAATGTAAATTAGCTCCATCTCTCTCAAAAATAGCATGAGGCTTTAGGCTGACAACAACATATAGGTCGCCTGTAGGACCTCCGTTTAATCCGGCTTCACCTTCTCCACTTAGGCGTATCCTGTCACCCTCATCAACTCCCGCAGGGATCTTAACTGTTAGGGTTTTAGAGACTTCAGTTCGGCCAGATCCTCGGCAATCAGAACATGGATCCTTAATCATTTTACCTGTCCCTTGACAGTTCGGACATGCTTGCTGAACCGAAAAGAAACCTTGCTGCATTCTTACCTGGCCATGGCCTTGGCAGGTACCACAATTAACAGGCTGAGTTCCTTTCCTTGCCCCAGATCCACTACAAGGCTTACATAAAGACATCACGGGTATTTTAATTTTTGTTTCCGTTCCTTTTGCCGCTTGCTCTAATGTAATTTGCATATTGTAACGAAGGTCTGCACCACGATACACATTAGACCTTTTGTTACTTCGACCTCCGCCAAATATGTCTCCAAATATATCACCAAAAGCATCACCAAAATCATTAGCTCCGCCACCTCCCATTCCTTGATCCACACCGGCGTGACCGTATTGATCATAAGCAGATTTTTTTTGAGGGTCGGATAGAACTTCGTATGCCTCTTTTGCCTCTTTAAATAATCCTTCGGATTTAGGGTTGTCAGGGTTTCTGTCTGGATGGTGTTTCATCGCAAGTCTTTTGAAAGACTTTTTAATTTCTTCGTCTGAAGATTGTCGATTTAACCCAAGAACTTCGTAGTAATCTTTTTTTGTAGCCATAAGGAGTTTATATGGCGAGGCGGTTTAACGCCGCGCCTGAATTTAAATTTATTTATCTGATTTTTTTTCTTTTTCTACTTCTTCAAACTCAGTATCAACAACTTCTGCGTCAACTGTTTTTTCATTTTTCTCATTATCACCTTGGGGTTGCTCTGCTGCTTGTTGCTCAGCATACACTTTTTCACCTAGTTTTTGAGACGCCTCAGCTAAAACTTTATTTTTTGCTTCAATATCATCTTTATCATCAGTTTTTATTGATGCCTCAAGATCATTAATTGCAGCCTCAATACTTTCTTTCTCTTCATCTGATAATTTATCAGCATGTTCGGTCATTGTTTTTTTTACTGAATGTATAATTGATTCTGAGGAATTTTTAGCATCTACAAGTTCCCGGAGTTTTTTATCTTCATCTGCATATCGCTCCGCATCCTCTTCCATCTTCTTAATTTCTTCATCACTTAATCCGCCATTAGCTTTAATAGTGATTTTATTTTCCTTACCAGTTGCTTTGTCTTTAGCTGTGACATGAAGAATACCATTTGCGTCGATATCGAAGGAGACTTCAATTTGTGGGGTGCCCCTTGGAGCTGATGGAATATCACTCAAATTGAATTGACCTAAGCTTTTGTTGCCATTAGCCATTTCTCGCTCACCTTGAAGGACGTGAATTGTAACTGCGCCTTGATTGTCTTCTGCTGTTGAAAAAACTTGAGAGGCTTTAGTAGGAATTGTTGTATTTTTCTTGATAAGCTTTGTCATAACGCTGCCAAGCGTTTCTATACCAAGACTTAATGGTGTAACGTCTAGTAAGAGAACATCTTTAACGTCTCCTTGAAGAACTCCACCTTGAATTGCAGCGCCTGCAGCAACCGCCTCATCTGGATTCACGTCTTTACGGGGCTCAACACCAAAAATTTCTTTAACTTTTTCTTGAACTTTTGGCATTCTAGTTTGACCACCCACTAGAATTACATCTGAAATATCACTTGTTGAGATACCAGAATCTTTTATTGCCATCTTGCATGGGGCAATTGTGCGCTCAATTAAATCCTCGACTAATGACTCTAGTTTAGACCGGGTTAATTTAACAACTAAATGTTTAGGCCCAGATGCGTCAGCCGTAATGTATGGGAGGTTGATTTCTGTTTGATTACTGCTAGATAACTCGATTTTAGCTTTTTCAGCGGCCTCTTTGAGTCTCTGTTTGGCTAAAACATCTTTGGTAAGATCAACTGAGTTTTCTTTTTTAAATTCTTCTGCAAGAAAGTCAATAATGCGGTTATCAAAATCTTCCCCGCCTAAGAACGTGTCTCCATTGGTTGATAAAACTTCAAATTGATGCTCCCCATCCACGCTGCTAATTTCAATAATTGAAATATCGAATGTTCCACCACCCAAGTCATAGACGGCAATTTTTCTATCACCTTCTTGTTTATCTAGCCCAAAAGCTAATGCAGCGGCAGTTGGTTCATTGATAATTCTTTTAACATCTAAGCCAGCAATTTTCCCTGCATCTTTGGTAGCCTGTCTTTGGCTATCATTAAAGTATGCTGGAACCGTAATGACAGCCTCTGTAACTGTTTCGCCGAGGTAGTCTTCTGCTGTTTTCTTCATTTTACGTAAAATGTCTGCAGAGATTTGTGGGGGAGCCATTTTTTCACCATGAACCTCTACCCATGCATCACCGTTGTCAGCTTTGGAGATGGTATAAGGCATTAGATCAATATCTTTCTGAACCTCGTCCTCTTCAAACTTTCGTCCGATGAGTCGCTTGACAGCATAAATTGTATTTTTTGGATTAGTTACAGCCTGGCGTTTGGCGGCTGCGCCAACTAGGGTTTCTCCCCCCTCTTGGTAAGCTATAACAGATGGGGTAGTTCTTGCGCCCTCAGAGTTTTCAATTACTTTGGGTTTTCCACCCTCCATAACTGAAACACATGAATTTGTTGTTCCTAAATCAATCCCAATTATTTTCGCCATTTTACTTTTCCTTAAATATAAATTTCTTATTGTTTATTAATGGGGGCATGAAACTTTAAATTCAAGCCACCTTTCTTCTTATTTTTGTTTAGAGACTGAAACTAATGCTGGTCGCAACATACGCTCATTTAACTTATAACCTTTTTGCATAACTGTAAGAACCTTATTAGGATCATCTTCAGACTCAATCATTGACATTGCTTGATGATAATTTGGGTTGAAGGTTTCACCGACTGGATCAATCTCTTCAATTCCAAATTTTTCGAAAATATTAATTAGTTGTTTTTTTGTGAGTTCCATGCCATTTTTATAGTCATCCAACGATGCTTTTTCGATAATTAATGCTGCATCTAAGCTATCTTTTACAAGAAGAATCTCCTGACTAAATCTTTCAACTGCAAACTTTCTCGCTTTTTCTATTTCCTCTAATGATCTTTTTCTTATATTCTCTGCCTCTGCTTTTGAATAAAGAATATCTGCTTCAAGTTTAGCTATAAGCTCTTTAAGCTCTGTAATTTCTTTGTTTGTTTCATTGGCTTTTTTAGTCGTTTTGGTTTGTTTTTTTGTATCTTCAGTCGCCATGGTATTATTTTTTTTAATTTTAGATAAATCCAATATGGAGTTCTTTTTAGTTTTTTCAACCCCTAATTAAATTTTTTTCTTAGGGGTTTGACTTGTTATGCTTATTTAACTGATAATGGAAGGTCCGGGTTACGAAAATTTATATGAAAAATTCAATTATAGAAATCACAGAAAGAATAAGAGAGAAGAGCCGACCTACAAGGACCGCCTACTTGAAACGTGTTTCAGAGATGAAGCAACGACAACGTGGAGCCGACAGAATGGGCTGTGCAAATGTAGCCCATGCTATCGCAGCACTGCCTCAAAATGACAAATTAAGAATTGTTGAGAAGAAAGCTCCCAATATTGCAATTGTGACGGCGTATAACGACATGCTGTCAGCTCACAAACCCTACGAAAGCTACCCACAAATTATTCGCGACGCCGCTTCATCCCTTGGAGCAACAGCGCAAGTGGCTGGTGGAGTTCCTGCCATGTGTGATGGTGTTACGCAGGGCGAGCCCGGAATGGAGTTAAGTTTATTTTCAAGAGATACTATTGCAATGGGCGCCGCCATTGGCTTGTCGCATGATGTGTTTGATGGAAGTCTGATGCTTGGTATCTGTGACAAAATTGTCCCAGGTTTACTTATCGGAGCTCTTCATTTTGGACATTTACCTACAATATTTGTCCCCGCGGGACCGATGTCGACAGGAATTGATAATACCAAAAAATCTAAAGTCAGAGAGCTCTATGCGCAGGGGAAAGTAGGCCGTGATGAATTGCTTGAGTCTGAATCAGCTGCTTACCATGGGGAAGGAACTTGTACATTTTATGGAACTGCAAATAGCAACCAGATGCTAATGGAGGCTATGGGACTTCATATTCCTGGTGCTGCTTTTATTCACCCCCATGACGGTGTTCGTAAACATTTAACTGTGGAGGCTGTAAAACAGTTAATTGAAAATATTAAAGATAAGAATATGACGCCTATCGGCGAGTTGGTTGATGAGCGAGTCATTATTAATGCCATGGCCGCATTGGTATCGACTGGCGGGTCGACTAACCACTTAATACACTGGGTTGCTATAGCGAGAGCAGCTGGCATTATTATTGATTGGTCAGATTTTCATGATCTTGCAAAATCTGTTCCACTGTTAGCGAGTGTTTATCCCAACGGCACTGCTGATGTTAACGAGTTTCAGAGAGCCGGTGGCCCAGGATTTGTCATTCGTGAGTTATTAGACTCTGGTTGTATGTTCCCAGATGTTGTAACTGTTTCAAAAGGGGGCCTGGCAGAATATACAAAAGTTCCTGCGGTTAAAGGAGATAAATTGATTTGGGAAGACCTTCCTTCTGAGAGTGGCGATGAATCAATCGTTAGAAAAGCAGACAATCCATTTAGCCCAACAGGCGGCTTAAGATTGTTGAAGGGGAACATAGGTAGATCAGTGATCAAAGTGTCTGCTGTACCTGAAGATAAGCACATTATTGAGGCCCCAGCCATGATATTTAACAGCCAAGAAGATTTACTTAGAGCATTTGATGAAGGAAAATTAGAGAAGGATTTTATTGCCGTTGTTCGGTTTCAGGGACCCAAGGCTAATGGTATGCCAGAGCTTCACAAATTAACTCCACCCTTGTCTGTTATACAAAGTAAAGGCTTTAAAGTTGCTATTGTTACTGATGGGAGGATGAGTGGTGCGTCAGGTAAAATTCCTGCAGCAATTCATTTAAGTCCAGAAGCTGCCGCAGGCGGAGCAATTGCAAAAATCCGCGAGGGGGATGTGATTAGAATTAATGCGACTGTTGGAACAATGAACGTACTAATAGATGAAAATTCTTGGGGCGACAGAGAGCTTGCTGTGATGAGTGAAGCAGAGAAAACAAGAAATGGCCATGGCATTGGCAGAGAGTTATTTGGCAGTATGCGAAATAATGTCTTGTCTGCTGAAGAAGGTGCCATAACATGGATAAATTAATTTAAGGAACTTATGAAAACTATTGAATTGGCTGAGTACGGCCCTGTAATTCCCGTTATCGTAATTAATCATATTGATGAAGCAGTTCCTATTGCAGAGGCTTTAATTGCAGGCGGGATAAGGGTATTAGAGGTGACACTTAGAACCGAATGTGCACTTAAGGCTATCGAGGCAATTAGCAGAAATGTCCCACAAGCTATAGTAGGTGCTGGAACACTCCGAACAAGAGCGGATGCAACGAATGCAAAATTGGCTGGAAGTCAGTTTGCAGTAAGTCCAGGGTATACATCAGAAATGGGAGCAATTTGTAGGGAGATCAATCTTCCTCTGTTACCAGGCGTCTCCACTGGAAGTGAAGTTATGATGGCAAATAACGAGGGGTATCAGTTTTTAAAGCTATTTCCTGCCGTTGCAGTCGGAGGCATTAGCCTTTTAAAAGGGTTCTCTGGACCCTTTGCGGACATAAAATTTTGCCCTACCGGAGGAATAACAGTCGATACTGCGAGAGACTTTTTATCGTTACCCAATGTCCCGGTTTGCGGTGGAACATGGCTAACGCCAAAAGCATTAGTTGAGGCAAAAAAATGGGCAGAAATTACCAAACTTGCAAAAGAGGCTAGTAGCCTCTAGTTTTTATACCAGATGAAAAGTCTAAATCAATATGCCACGCTTATATTCGATTGTGACGGAGTAATTCTAAATTCTAACTTTCAAAAAATTGAGGCCTATAGAAATACTGCGATTAAATTTGGGGCAGATAAAAATCAAGCTGCAGCATTAGTTAAACATCACGTAGAGCTCACAGGAATCTCAAGATATATTAAATTTCAATTCTTTTTAGAAACGATTATGAATCGTAAGGTAACTAAAGTTGATATGGATTTTTTAATTGAAAGTTTGAATAATGAAGTCATTCAACTTTTAAAAAATTGTGAGATTGCTTCAGGATTAAAAGAGCTAAGGGAAAAGACGCAAGGAGCTTCATGGATTATTGCGTCAGGAGGGGATCAGGAAGAACTAAGGTATTTATTTTTAGACAAAAAGATTGATCATTTTTTTGACGGAGGAATATTTGGTAGCCCTAAATCTAAACATGAAATAATTGATGACCATCTTTCAACAAATACATTTCATCC
>JABMNG010000049.1 GCA_013205275.1 Methylophilales bacterium
AAAACACCGACCAGCATTTATTTAGCAATGCAGTTTGGGATCAAGGCTGCAAACTACCCGCTTATTCCAGAAGATTTCCAAAGGGGTACCCTGCCCCCTATCCTAGACGGATACCTTGATAAAATATTTGGCCTGACCATAAAGCCTGAGCGTCTGCATTCATTGCGATCAGAAAGGAGGCCAGACAGCCTTTATGCTACTTTATCGAACTGTCGGGAAGAGATTGGGCTGGCTGAGGCACTCATGAAGCGCCTTCGAATTCCAATGGCTGACTCAACCTCTCGATCGGTCGAAGAACTTTCAGCAATAATTATTCAAAAAATAAAAGACTAATTAGTTAAGGTAAGGTTTGATTAAGTCTAGCAGCTTATTAGATTCAGGGCTGACAGTGCTAGACAGGACATGGACAGATTTAACCTCAGGCAATACAATAAATTTATAAAAATTCCACATCGGGGCCTCACCAGTAATTTTATAAAGATTCTGATAGACCGGGTTTGCATTTTTACCAATAACGCTAGACTTGCTCATCATCGGAAACTCCACTGCGTAGGTTAGCTTACAAAAATCTTGAATTTCCTTATCTGTGGATAACTCCTGATTAAAGTCATTCGACGGAAAACCAATAACAAGTAGCTTGTCCTTATTTTCACGGTAAAGTTTTTCGAGACCCTCAAACTGAGAGGTAAATCCACATTTGCTGGCAGTATTAACAAAAATAATAGGCTTATCCTGGTACTCGCAAAGGTCAAACTTTTTGCCTTGAAGTGTCACCAAATTCTGTTTATAAAAGTCCATACAGGCTCCCAATGTAATCGCCGGAATCAATAACAAAAGTAAAAAAAAATTTTTCATAAAGTTATGACCTTTTTAGCAATGAAATGTTCATTTATTATTCCTTCGCCAATCCCACGGTGGTATTGGCGAAGGTGCAGACCAGAGACCTAATTTATTTTTTCTCGCGAAGATTTCTGCATTGGAATATAAAAATTTGTCTTTTAGCTCTTGGGATTCTTGGTATTTTTTGTAATGCCACGCCATGCCACTGGATACTAAATCAAGATTTACATCTTTACCTTCATGGATAAGCTTGCCTAGCAATCGATTGTACCGATCTTTTTTGGATCCGATGACGGTTAGATTTTTATTTAGGACTTTAGCGGTGAGGTATTGGGTGGCATCCTCCCCAAAGTACTGCCTTCTTTCGGGGGCATCAATGCCTAAAAGTCTTACTTTATGACTAACCCTACTTATATCGACAACAATCACTGTATCCGCATCAATGACTTTCGACACATGCCCTGTTATATCTGCAAAAATTTGCGTTGATATTAGAATAAATACAATAATTAGAGGTATTTTTTTTATCATAAATTTATTATATTAAATATGGCGGAAGGCTTTGTTCTAGCACTTCCCAACATGGATATTGCCGGCATGATTTTATTGTGTCCTGATATCTCCAACACTTCCTTGATCATAGGTTCGAATTCATCATTCATTAGATTTTTATTATAGATAGCCTGGGTACCTAAGTCTGATAATAAGTAGTGCAAGTGCATGGATGATATGGTCTCTTATACTAGAATTTCATATTAGCCTCTAGACTCTAAACAATCAACCAATCTATCTAATCACTGGATAGATAATGATGATGAGATTGAATCGTTAGATGATAATGCAGACAAAGTAATAAAAGGTAGTAAATCACCATGAAGACTAATTATTTATAATCAATAATTTACATAATGAATAGAATCGCCTCCAGCCCAGTAAATTGACGACACCCAGCATTGGCGATTTCAAGTGCGCCCCAGTCCATAAGGTCTGTTGGTTACGACCCGGACAGTTTGCCCTTGAGTGCGTTGATGAATGGTCCGAGCTTGGGTGGATGCGGTTCGATATCGACACTGACGCCAAACTTGTGCAGCGCTGCCGTACACACCGGCCCGATCGACGCCACTAGGGTGTAGCTCAAGCCGTCCTGTAACGCCTGCAGCCGTCCCTTCTGTTGTGCGACGCTAAACAGGTTACTGACTTGCGAAGCACTAGTGAAGGCGACGGCATCGATATGGTGGCGTTCGAGCGCGTCCATCAGGTCGATCAACGGTGCAATATTTTCCGGCAGGCTCCAGCGATAGGTGGCGATCTCGATTACCTGCGCACCTCGTTCTTCAAGCACTTTCTGCAATTCCTGATTGGTTTCACCGTAGCGCTGCACTACCACCTGTTTGCCCTGCAGTGGCATCCTGTCGAGTTCGGATAGTACTTCAGTGGTGGTGTAGGGATCCTTAGCGCTGCCATCGATGCGCACCTTGCGCAAGCACAACGCAGCGGTCGGCTTGGGGCCACGCACTACTACTTGTGCCGCTTCCAGTTGGGCCAGCAGCTGATCCGATAAATTCAATGCATCGGTTGCCGAGAATAGTGCCTTGACGCCAACACCAGTCTGAAAAATGAAAATATCCGGCGGCGCCGTGTTCCATTTGTGCAAGAGCTCGGCGATATGCGTCGGATCGATGTCGGGAATCTCGGCCAGCGCTGGTGCAGAAAATGGGATTCCACCATGTTTCCGCACCAGATGGGCGATACTCTCTCCAAGGCGACTTTCCAGTATAGCGATAGTTTTATTATGCACGGCAATTTCTCCAGATCGGTGATGAATATTCATCAACATGGGATGTTATGTTGTAAGTATTTTACTCATTATTCCTACCAATCACCAACCAACTTGTCTATTACACATTGCGGGTTGAAAACATTAATATGTCATCTATATCTACCCTTAACACTTCATTTTCCCACTTAAATATACGAGTTAAACTGGTCTTATGAAAAAACGATTGAATAATATAAATTATAGGAGTAACTTAATTATATGAGAGCTCGTTCTGGTGTTGCCTAGACGTCTCTCCATTAAATAGACAAAAGTAATGGTTGTGGTTAATCAGGCGCTGTGTGATTATATCTTGCAGATAACACCCATTTTGTAAGAAATAAACCTAATGTGCCTTAGGTCACTGCCGATATAAATCGTCCGTATGGACATGCTGTTCTAGGCAACACCAGAGCGATTTTAATAAAAACTTCTATTATGAGTGAGCGAATGACTCTCTCACGAACTTTCCGTGCGGTCAATCACTGCTGTCTACAGTTTTATTTTTATTGTTTATAGTGCTATCCGATGTTTAAAAAAAATTTTCATTTAACCAGATCCCCCCCAGTTTCACCAGTTTTTGCTAGAAATATTTTTTGCATTGCCTTTGCTATTTCATAAGGGGGTTTTGAGGATGTAGGCATCGTTTGTGCAGATTAAGATGTATATAGTGGCATGGGACTCCTACTTTTAAAAATGAGGGGCTGGGTACGGGGTGGGGTTCAGGACTTCTTACAAAAAGCTAGGTAACTCTCAGGTAACTTTGCGGTCAAAACTTTCTAAAGCCTTATATACTTGACAATTATGGCGGAAGGGGCGTACTACGAAGTCAATTCTTATAACATTCAACATAACCCCGTATACCCATTACTACCAGTACTCTTTATAATCCTTATGTCTTGTAGAGTCTTATAATATTTAGTATAATCTAGTCAATGACCGTATATCAAACCGTATATCACTATGGCTACACAAAACCTATTAAATAATCTTACAGTTAAGAAAGCGACTTGTCCAAAGGGTAAGCTTCACCAAGACTATGCTGATGGTGGTAACTTATTCTATAGAATCTATGCTGATGGCAGAAGGAATTGGATAGTACGGCTATATAGAGATAAAAAAGAACATGTTAGAGGTGTTGGTAGCTACCCTACTGTATCTTTAGCACAAGCTAGACAAATCAGAGATGACTATAAGGTTATGTGGGCAAAAGGATTAGACCCAAAGACTGAAAAAGTAATAGCTAAACATACCATCATCAATCAAACAGAACTAACCTTTGATAAAGCTTATCAAGAAACTCTTAATAAACTAATAATCCCAGTTAGTTCTGATGGTCATATAAAGAGATGGAAAGAAGCATATAACAAGTATCTAAAGAATTCATTAGGTACTATTCCCTTAACAAAGATTGATGATGCATTACTGCTATCAGTCCTGCTTAAAGTCCATGCTAATGCACCCAGTTCTGCTGAAAAGATTAAGAGTCAAATCAATGTAATCTTCAGACATATGAAAGAAAAGAAGTGGTTTAGAGGTACTAACCCTGTTAGAGAATTAGATGGTAATAGCTTACTTAAACCACCTAAAGCAAAGCACTATACCCCTCTAGACCCAAACTTAATGGGCGGCTTCAATAAATATTTAAAGGCTCATGACAATCTAATAATTAGTACACTGCTCTATGTTATAACGGTTACTGCATTAAGAACCTCATCTGCAAGAAAATCTACATGGTCAATGCTTGATACCAAAACAAATACATTGAATGTCCCTATGGAAAATATGAAAGGTAGGGTTAGCTTTAGATGTCCTATACCCAAACAAGCTATGGTTAAGCTAATGACCTTAAGGAAATTTACTGGGGGTAAGAATAAAGATTATATCTTTGAGGGTGCTAGACAGGGTAAGCCATTATCTGATGCTACTGCTAGAAATAACCTTCAAAAGTTTACGGGTGATAAGACACATGTTCATGGGTTTAGAACTTTATATAGCCAAATAGCAACCAAGATGAAAAAGAATGGTGTTGCTAGGTTTACTGAAGAGAGGATTGAATCACAAATAACCCATGCCTATGCTAAAACTAAAATGCGACAACTGTATCTTGGTAACGAAGACTTTCTAGACGAAAGAAGAGAACTAGTCCAAGCTTATGCAGACTGGTGCGATAAACAATAGTTAGTCGTTAGCTTTAATTACTTCCACACTCGCACTAATACTTTTTATTTGGCTTTATTTAACCAACTTACCCTCCTAGCTTAAACTCAAGGTCTTGTTCTATGAATCTGGGTAGTTTTACATTGTCCCAATATTTACTTATGTTTTGTCTTTGAGATTCAGTTAACTCATTATCAAAGTCAGTTAGTTTTTCATAAAGATATTCATTAAGTGCATACCATTTATATAGATTAAAGTTATCAACTAAAGAATTCTTGTCTGGCTGTGAATTTTTGTCTGGCTTTGCATCTTTTCCATGCCCTTTGCCATGTATCAATCCTTTAAATATATTAAATTGAACGGCTTTATATGCTTTTGCCATAGACAAACTGTCATTGATAATATATTCAGTCATATAGCTTACATACTTATAGGCTCTGCTATTAGTGAGGTTTCTAGGGTCAGTAAGGTCATTACCCTTGCCTGCCCCTGTTACTTTAAAGGCATGGTCTAGGGTCTTTGCATCACCCAATGCATATTTGAGCAGAGTTTGTTTTACATACTTATCTAAGTCATCAGTAAAATCTGTACCTTGATTTTTGTCATCTGCATACATAATCATTACAGTTTTAATATCTTTGGGAGTAGGTCTTTTTGTGCCAACAAAATACAGTGAAACTTTATTTAAGAATTCATCATAGCCTTTACGATTAGACTCATATGCCTTAATTATTTGGTTATCTTTAGTAACTCTACCCTCTTCAAAATCTTCTAGTGCTTTATCAATAAGATTCTTTAATACTCTTAACCCACACTTATGAGTAAGTAAATTAATATGCAAATGTTCGTAGTTATTCTTTAATGAAATCTCATTAGTTAACTCTAAAAATAAATCTTCATCTTCAGTCATATGGGTACAAATCCTTTTTCGAGTAGGTCAGTTAAGCAATATAACCTGCGTAAAATTCCATGTATAGCGACTCATTAGATGTTGCTGAACTTGATTAATCTTAACAGTCTGTAGTGGTTGGTCAAGTATTTCTAAATTTTTATATGTAGATTTATTGATGGAAGATTCACAAGGAGTTATAAGGGCAA
>JABMNG010000050.1 GCA_013205275.1 Methylophilales bacterium
GAAAAAACAATACCACCCCAAAGGCTTTGTGGTTAAGGGTACCGATAATGCCGAATGGGGCATGCAATTCATTTGGCCCATTAAAGCGCAGTACAAAATTGTTTATGTAGATGAGGGTTATAAAAACACCATCATCGCAAGAGACGCCTTAGATTATGTGTGGCTGATGTCACGAAGTAAGGCCCTGCCCCACGAAGATATTGTTAAATTTACCGCTATGATTGAAGCTATGGGGTATAACATTGATAACCTAAGAATGGTGCCACAACAATGAGGAAGGTTACCAGCACGGTGATTTCTTTCATTCTCGGCTGGCTTGACAACAGGACCGTGGAAAATAAATACATGAGCTCCCAGCTCAATGGGAAGGAAATTGACTGGGCCAGAGTTATTCCCTATATCATTATTCACCTAGCAGTCTTTGCTGTTTTTTTTGTAGATTTTAGTATCGTGGCATTTATGGTATTCGTTTTTATGTATGCTCTAAGAATGTTTGCCATCACCGGTTTCTATCACCGCTATTTTTCTCATAAAACTTTTAAAACTAGCCGGGTTATTCAATTTATATTTGCAGTAGTAGGTGCCTCCGCAGTTCAGCGTGGTCCAATATGGTGGGCAGCACACCACCGAGATCATCACATGCATTCTGACACTGTTCATGATAAACATTCACCTAAAGCCCATAGTTTTCTATGGAGCCATACAGGCTGGTTTCTTACCAAGGCTAACTTCTTAACCCATACAAAGTTGGTCAAGGAGCTCTCTCGCTTTCCTGAGCTACGTTTAATCGATAGATTTGACGTAATCATCCCTATTCTGACATGCATCGGACTTTATATTTCTGGAGAGCGTCTTAACAATCATTACCCAGAACTGCAAACCTCAGGAATGCAGTTGGTGGTGTGGGGATTTATTTTATCCACAGTGATTCTTTATCATTCGACTTTTCTTGTTAACTCTGTTGCTCACGTTTGGGGTAACAAAAGATATAAAACGGATGATTCAAGCCGAAATAACTTTCTAATTGCTATACTAACGTTTGGTGAGGGATGGCATAACAATCATCATCACTACCCCGGATCCGCAAGACAAGGTTTTTATTGGTGGGAGATTGACCTTACGTATTACATACTGCGAATAATGTCCATGCTGGGTATAATTTGGGACATTAGAACCGTGTCAGCTAATATCCGTGAGTCAAATCACATCACTAAAAACCCTAATAGCTAGCGACTATGAAGATAGCTATCGTAGGGTCAGGCATATCAGGAAGCACAATCGCCCATCTTCTTCATGCGAAACATGAAATTACGGTATTCGAAAAAAATAATCGAGTTGGTGGCCACTCGCATACTCATAACATTGAGATTGATGGTAGATCCATTTCGGTGGACACAGGATTCATTGTTTTTAATAAAAAGACATACCCCTTATTCACAAGCTTACTTGATGAATTGGGTGTTAACTATGAAAATAGCAGCATGAGCTTCAGTGTTTTTTCAAAATTGACCGGCCTTGAATATAACGGCACCAATCTTAATACCTTATTTTCCCAAAGAAAAAATATATTTAATCCAAAATTTATTAAAATGATCTTTGAAATACTTCGCTTTAATAGCGACTCATTAGAGCTATTAAGCACTCAACAAGACATATCTTTAGGGGATTATCTATTGCAGAATCGATATTCTGAATACTTCTCAAAGCATTATATATTGCCGATGGGTGCTGCAATATGGTCTTCAAGCCTGAAAGTGATATTGGATTTTCCTGCTCAATTCTTTGTAAAATTCTTTCATAATCATGGCATGCTTAATATTAACGATAGACCGCAATGGCTTACAGTAAGCCAGGGGTCACAGTCCTACGTTAAAAAATTGTGTCAGCCTTTTATTGAATTTATTAGACTAAATTCAGATATAAAATCTATTGAAAGAATGCCTAACAAGGTAATAATCCACCATAAGGGTGGGGTCGAGAATTTTGATTACCTATTTATGGCCTGTCATAGTGATGAGGCGTTGGCCTTATTAAAAACCCCAAGCGAGGAGGAGGCGCAATTGCTTGCAGCTATTCCCTATGTAAATAATGATGTTTACCTGCATACAGACTCATCTGTCATGCCTAAAAATAAGTTATCTTGGGCTGCATGGAACTATAATATTGACAATAAAGACAATGAACAAGTCACCCTGACATACAACATGAACGCACTTCAAAATTTAAACACTAAGACCCCTATTCTTGTAACACTTAATCCCAGGGGGCTGATCGACCCAAAAAAGATTATAAAAAAATTAAAGTACGCTCACCCTATATTTAGTATCGATGGAATTAATGCACAAAAAAAACATCGTGCCATCTCCTCATTAAATCGGACATTTTATGCAGGAGCATATTGGGGAAATGGATTTCATGAGGATGGGGTTAAAAGCGCTTATGATGCAGTTAATCAGCTTAATGAGCTGGTAACTTAATATGCATTGCATATACCAGGGCACCATAACTCACTCGAGATTTACCTCTAAATCTCATAAGTTCTCATATAAAACGAATATGCTCTACCTAGACCTTGATGATGTTGAGGGTGCGTTTACCGGAAAAGTCTTTTGGAGTTACAACCGTCCAAATTTTGCCTCATTTTACCGGTCTGATTTTTATGGGGACAGAAACGACCCCATAAAAAAATCAATCCAAGCTTTATTGCTTAAGAATATTAATCTAAAACATAGAGGAAAGATTTTCTTATTAACAACGATTCGTTACTTTGGTTATTCCTTTAATCCAGTTAGTTTTTATTATTGTTTTGATGAGTCGTCACAAATTCAAGCTATCGTTTCACATATCACTAATACCCCATGGAATGAGAAGCATGTTTATGTTCATGACTGTAGGGGAAAGCCATCAATGTCAAAGAAATTTGAATTTGATAAAGAGTTTCATGTCTCACCATTTATGCCGATGAATATTAATTACAGTTGGGTATTTAGCGCCCCAAAAGACTTTCTTTTTGTATCAATGGATAATTATATTGAAGATAAGTTAATCTTCAATGCAACGCTAAGAATGACTAGGCGAGCTTGGACTAGCTTTATGCTAAATAAATTATTATTCTTGTCATTTCCTATGTCAATAAAATCATTAGCACTGATTTATTTCAACGCGCTTTTATTATTTATTAAGCGGGTTAAGTATTATCCACACCCATAATGAGAAAGTATTTCAACCAACTTTGTAAAAAAATTGTTCTTAGAAATCTAAGTAATATTTCTAAGGGAACTCTTTCTATTGTTGACGATGGTAATAAATATACATTTGGCCATGACAGCAGTATTAATGCTGAGATTAAGGTAAATGACCCAAGGTTCTATACAGAGGCTCTTCTTGGAGGCTCTATTGGGGCTAGCGAGTCGTTCATTCGCGGCTCCTGGTCATCTGATGACTTAACAAAAGTCATTCAATTAATGGCCCGAAATCAATCAACCATGGACACAATGGA
>JABMNG010000051.1 GCA_013205275.1 Methylophilales bacterium
CGCATATACATTCGAACGGGGTCAGTTGTTCTGCCGAATTCAGAGTCAACAGTCGCTAGTGCTTGTTCAGCCTCTTCCGCAGCTTCATCATCTGTAACCGGGGCTGGAGCATCGGACATTAATAAGGCTTCTGCATCCGGGGCTGATTCGTAAACCATAATCCCCATGTCATTAATGATGCCAATGATTCCCTCTACTTGTTCACTCTCAGAAACTTCATCAGGAAGATGGTCATTGATTTCAGCATAGGTAAGGTAGCCTCTTTCCTTTCCGAGGATAATAAGGGCCTTAAGTTGCATTCTACGATTTTCTGCTTCAGCAGGATTATTCTCAGCGTCTTTTAAATAAAGATCTTTGAGTTTTTTAACCCGAGTAACTCGTTGTGTTTTTTTGTCTTCAGGATTTTTTCTAGGTCTCGCCATGCTTACCTCTAAATTTATAATAGGGCTGTGTAATTCGTGTTTTATTTTATCATTTGATAAAAGACCGAGGATTTTAACAACACATTGTATTTCTGTCAATGAAATTGTCGGGTCAATATGTAAAAAAACTATAAAAATCAGTTATTTAACTCTTCCCCATGTTGCGCAGAAACTGTTTCTCCGTCTCCGTAAGTGATTCTAAGCTTTTTTGTTTTATTTCTTCTAATTTCATCTTTTTTGATGCGGAGGAATGCTTTTTCTTAATTGATAATCTCAATGCCCCAACTTCCTGGCTAATGTCCATTGTTTGGTCAAATAAAGCTAACTGCGTCTGAAGTTCATTAATGGTTTCTCTATCAAATCGATTAGACAACAAATGCATAACGCTCACTGTATTTTTTTTCTCCTCCCCTGAAGATATTTCTATAATTGCTCTAGCTAGCTGGTCATCTACTTTGTCGGTAGAAAATATTTCATGATCTGTTGCCTCAGACATACCAGGTTCTAGCATTAAGAATAAACAAAATCGCCGAGTAGCAGAGATCGGCATCCTATTGTTTGGAATTCTTGTATTTTGAATTTCTGGTCTTTTGTCTTTTATCTTAAATATTTGATCTATTTCTTTCACCTCAAGACCTACTAGCTGGGCTATTCTTTTCTTAAATAATAGTGAAAGTTTAGGTGCGGAAATCTCTTTTACGATAGGCTCGAGATCATTTAAAAATTTTACTTTTTTCTCTTGATTTGCAAGACTATTTTCCTGGGTGAGGTATTTAATAATGTATTCCGTTAAAGGGATGGCATCCTTGACTAGAACATTAAATGCGTCTGTTGAATGCTCTCTTACGTATGAGTCTGGATCGTGCTGTTTAGGTAGAAATAAAAACTTGAGTTGTGTATTGTCAGATACAGCACTCAATGAATTGTTCATTGCTCGCCAAGCTGCCGTCTGCCCTGCGCTATCTCCATCAAAACAAAAAATAATTTCTTCTGTGTATCGAATGAGTTTTTTGATGTGGAATAATGTTGTAGCTGTTCCAAGGGTTGCAACAACATTTCTAATACCATGTTGTGCAAGGGCCACAACATCCATATAGCCTTCCACTACGACCACATGTCCCTTTTCCCGAATAGCTTTTCTAGCTGCCAATAAACCATACAATTCATAGCTTTTTTGAAATAATGGAGTTTCAGGGGAATTATAATATTTTGGCGTATCTTCAGGATTAATAATCCTGCCACCAAATCCAATAACAATGCCTTTGGCATTATGAATTGGAAACATGATGCGATCCCTAAATCTATCGTAATATCGACCCTGCTCATTTTTTTGAATCAGGCCCGCATCGACAAGGGTCTGGTCCTCATATTTTTTAAAGGCCACCTGTAAGTTTTGCCAGCCTTCCGGGGCGTAACCTATTGAGAATTCTTTTGCAATTTCCCCCGTAAGCCCTCTAGTTTTTAAATAGTTGATAGCTTTAGGAGACTTTCTAAGTTGAGCCTGGTAAAAGTTATCTGCAATCTTCATTGCCTCTTCCAGCCTATAACTTTCATTGATATTTTTCTTTTCGGAAAAATCTTCGTTAGGCACTTTAAGTCCAGC